>NZ_CBAROL010000018.1:0-43245 GCF_964779595.1 Methyloglobulus sp. | reverse complement strand
GAACATGGATATGGATCGACAATTCCAGTTCGTCGGCAAAAATTTTGATTCTTTGTAACGGTTCGTCCGATACCGTATACGGCGCATGGGGCGCAAACGGCGTGGAAATCAACGGGTGGTGGCGAAGTTGTTCATGCAGGGCTAAACCTTTTTCAATATAAGCTGCGCTGTTTTCAGCCCAGACTGTCGGAAAATCAATGACAATCAGGCCGACACTGGCGCGAATGCCATGATGTATCGCTTGTGCTGCGGTAATTTCTGGGAAGAAATACATGTCGTTGAAACAGGTCGTTCCGCCCAGGATCATTTCGGCTATCGCCAAATCAGTACCGTCTTTGACGAATGCCTCGCTCATCCATTTTTGTTCGAGCGGCCAGATGTGGTTGGCAAGCCAGTCCATCAGCGGCAAATCATCGGCAATACCGCGCATTAAGGTCATCGCAGCATGGGTGTGGCTGTTGATTAAGCCGGGCAGTAGCGCGTGATGTTCCAGGTTTTCACAGCTGTTACTCTGATATTTTTGTTTGGCTAGTTCGGTAGGTAGCAAATCGATAATTCGGTCACCATCAATAACCAGCGTATGGTGTTCATAGGTTACGGATTCGGGTTCAACGGGTATAATCCAGCGGGCGTGGATAAGGGTATCGACGATCATGATAGTTTCCAGATTTAGATAGTGAATTATAACTTTATAGCCTGAGTTCTTATAAACAAATGACAAATAAACCTGCTGGCGTACAAGCCCTGCATTGGACAGGACATTCCTTAAAAGTACTGGATCAACGGCAGTTACCCGAAAAAATCTTTTATGATGAATATACCGATGCCCAAGGCGTTACCGAAGCCATCGCCACCATGCGTGTACGTGGCGCACCTGCTATAGGGATTGCCGCCGCTTATGGTGTAGTGCTTTCTTCTTATCAGCATTATTCCCAATCGGTAGATAACTGGCGGCAGCATGTTCTAGCGGATATTGAGCTGCTTGCAGAATCACGACCGACAGCAGTAAATTTATTTTGGGCTTTAAATCAGGTGAAAGACATTTTAGACAAGCAGAAAACTGATCCTCGAACAGCCATTCTTGCTTGTGCGGAAAAGATCCATACCGACGATATAGCCGCCAATTACAAAATGGGTGAATTGGGGGCGGATATTTTGGCGAATGCAAAAGGTATCCTAACGCACTGCAATACAGGAGCGTTGGCAACGGGGGGTTACGGCACTGCGTTAGGCGTGATAAGAAGCGTGTATGCACGGAATCCCGTCAAAATATATGCTGGCGAGACCCGCCCCTGGTTGCAAGGGGTCAGATTAACCGTATGGGAATTAGCGCAAGATGAAATTCCTGTAACCTTGATTGCCGATTCAGCCGCAGCTTGGTTAATGAAATCGGGAGTAATCGACTGGGTGATCGTGGGTGCTGACCGCATTGCGCTGAATGGCGATGTCGCTAATAAAATCGGTACGTATTCACTGGCTGTGCTGGCTAAACAGCATGGCGTTAAAGTGATGGTGGTCGCGCCGACATCGACAATCGATGGCAGCATGAAAAGCGGTGCTGAAATTGAAATAGAGCAGCGCCAGCAAAGCGAATTGTTACCCGCTTGTTATAAGGATAATGCTTTTGTAAGCGCGTGGAATCCCGTTTTTGATGTCACTCCGGCGGAATTGATTACAGCGATTGTGACTGAACGGGGAGTAGTTTTGAATCCTGTTGAGGGTGGAGTGGGTGGGCTGATAAAATCCTGACACATTGTTCGGTTGTCGGGACTAAACATGTCCCCGATTACTCAACGTCAGAAATCACTAGCTCAGTAACTAAGGCTAGAGCGTACGGCAATCTGAGTTGCATGACGTGCCGGCCAATAAGAAGCTAGCAATACCAGCACACTTACCAGCCCTAACCAAAGCCATACGGCAATTATGGAAAAAGTAAAATCGAGCTGTATGCCTAACATAATTTCACCCAATTTCCTGGAAAGCGGTTCAGCCAGCAAATAAGCAATTGGAATGCTGAGAAGCCAAGCCATGATGCCATGAAAAAAACCTTCCAGCATAAACAGCTTAAAAATCGCCCCTGAGCTTGAGCCAATGGCGCGAAGTACGCCGATCTCGCGTGTACGTTGCAACACGCCGATAGCCAACGTGCCAGACAACCCGATTGCACCGACTGCGGCAATTAAGCTGGCTAATCCCAATAGCATACTGGTGATTGGTCGGAATTGATTTTTGGCGTAGTTCCGTTGTTCCAGTTTGGCGATGGTGGTGTAAAAATCCAGTTTAATGTGTTGATCCTGAAAGGTTTGTTTTAAGGCATCGGCATAAGTGTTTTCTTCAACCAGAGAGTTAACATTAGCCGAAACCAGAGCAAATGAGCTGTTTTGGTTGTTCTTTGTAAGTGTTTGGACAGTGCTTAAAGGCGCATATACTGGTTCTACCGAATAACCAGAGCCTATAAACCAGCGGTATAATCCGATGACTTGCCATTCGCTACTTACTCGCCCAAATAGATTTACCTTAAGGGTATCGCCGACTTGAATGCCGTTAATTGCCGCGGTTTCAGCATTAAGTACCAGCACTTTTTGATTTTCATCACTGTTTTCAAACCAGCGTCCGGCGACAATAAGTGGTTGGTACATCGCCGTATTAACTGGCAAGGCTATGATTTGTGCGCCTAAACTGCCCGTTTGGTGAAGTAGCTTGTCATTTTGCGTTAGTTCGGCAGGTATCCTGTTCCAAAACTCCATGCCTGTGGATTGTGGTACGGTACTGATCAGCTCTTTAACTACAGTCGTAGGTTGATCGGCGCTAAAACCCAGGCGAACGGCAAATCGACTACGTGCCAGCTCGTTATCCAACGTTAGGTTGACGGATTCTATTAAGCTGATAATTACAATAAATAAAACGCCAGCAATAACCAGTACACTTTGCGTCCATAGCAAACGTGCTTTACGGCGAAATAAATTGCCTAAGGAGACTGCATAAAGTGTTGGTAAGGTGCTGAATATTTTAGCCTCAAGCCATCTGTCGAAGCGGTTACTGGCAAAGTCGACTCCCAGTCCGTAACTGGCGATAGCCTTGCGAACCGACATGGATGCACCACGCCAGATAGGCCATAAGGAAGCTAATAAGGGTGCAAGCAAGCCACCTGCGATCATCAGCCACAAAGTACGAGATGAATATTCAAAACCATTCATTTCGATATTGAACAAGTCCAGTAACCAGCGGCTACTGAAATAAGCACCTAGCAAACTCAGAGGCACTGCTATGGCAATGGCGAGCAAAGCTAAAATCAATACAACACTCAAGTAAATGCCTGCAATGGTCGAACGCCGCGCACCAATTGATTTCATGATGCCAATCTGGTCAGTTTGTTGGGTAATCAAAGCCGCGATAGTGTTAAGGATTAACACCGAGCTTAAGGCTAAAGATGCCCAGGCCATGATCGTTAAAATTAAATTTATGCCGGAAAAAAACGGCCTACCCCAATGTTGCTCAGGGTTTTGTAATAAGGTCGCGTTAACGCCTAATCCCAAAACGCTTAATTTTGCGCGGATTTCGCCCGCAATCAAACGCGCTTTTCCCTCGCTATAAGGCTGCGTTACCTGAACCAATAATTGCCGGAAAGTGTGGGGATTGATACCAAAAGCAACGGCTGTTTCAGGCGAGATAAAAAAATGCAACTGCCCACCAAAAGGTGGCGGTTTGACAAAAGGGTGACGGATAATGCCATCGACAGCAAACGCCTGTGGGCCAGTTGCTGTTTCAAACAAGATTTCGTCACCTAAATTAATCCCTGCGGATTTTGCCGATAAGCGTTCCACTGCTAGTGCGTTTTCATGCGGCCAGTGTCCTGATAACAAAGTCAGTAAGTCATATTTCTGCGCCTGATAATCAGGGCGAAATATCGCCGTACCCGTTTGCCATTGCTTGTTATCGGGCGTTTTAAATCGTACAGTAAATTGCGTAAGCGTATCAACATTGGCGACACCGCTAATCGCTTTGATTTGTTCTGCGACAGTAAAATCAGCATCGGTTTTAAGGATTAAATTAATGTGCGAAGGCTGGGATGATTTGTGTGAAGCATCCATCTTGCTCAGTTGAAGATCGATCATTCCCAATAGGGTGCCGACCACGAATATGCCTATGGCAATACTGCTTATTGCCAGCAAAGTGCGGGATTTATGGGCAAGCAGGTCTGCGCTGATTTTGTGCCAAAAACTATTCAAGGGCTTAGATAGTCCGTGCAGTCTTCAAATCATCATGGATGCGCCCAGAATGAATGGCAATGCGGCGTGATGCCGATTCCGCCAATGCTTCATTATGGGTGACCATCACCAAGGTCTTGCCTTGCCGATTTAGCTCTGAAAACAACGCAAATACCGCATCGGCAGTTTCAGAATCAAGATTCCCGGTAGGTTCGTCGGCGACTATCAATTGCGGGTCATTTGCCAATGCCCGTGCAATGGCAGCACGTTGTTGTTGTCCGCCAGAAACTTGGCTGGGTAGTTGCTGTGCTTGATCGGATAAGCCCACCAAATCCAGCAAATACCTTGCTCTTTCCAAACGTTGGCGTTTAGGTTTGTTTGCTACGAAGTCCATAGGCAGGATGATGTTTTGCAATAAGTTTAACGACGGCAGTAATTGAAAAAATTGGAAAACAATCCCAACGTTAGCGCCTCGCCATACCGATAATTGCTCTTCCTTTAGTTTGTGTAATGGGCTACCGCAGATATCCACTTGTCCTTGCGTGGGGCGATCAATTCCTGTCAATAAATTCAATAAAGTCGATTTGCCGTTGCCAGACGGCCCCACAATAGCGACAAATTCACCTGCGCTAATGTTCAAGGAAATATCGAATAAAACGGGCTGACTGATTTGCCCATTCATGTAAGATTTAGAGACATTTTTGAGATTTATGATGTGGGGCATGTGCAGAGATTATTAGATAAATAATACAGTTGTGCGATAAACCTTTAGATTCTATCATGTAGCTTCTTTACAAAATACTGTGCTTCTCTTACAAGGCACACAACACGTCATGCCATAATAAATGGAGATATTAAGTGAAAGAACTATTGCTGCTTATAGCGGGAGCAGCTATTGCTCTATTTTCTGCGTGGGTTAAATCGTGGATTGATCGAGAAGCACACTGTAGTAATGAAGTTTTCAAACAACGTATATCTTGCTTGAACCAAATTTGGTCTTCGTTCTTCGAAGTTAAGAATATCTATGCTAGAAAAATTCCATTAGGCCATACTGATTGGATAGCGCAGAATCGTGATGAAGTTCTCGAAAAATTAAATACGTTCAGAAAAGCTATTGATGAGAGTCAGATAGTTCTTAGCCAAGAAATAATAAGTGGTTTTAGAGAGTTAGATACGTACTTGTTTACGCTTCTAGACGATGAAGACCAAAAGCCATTTCAATATGTGTCCGATCTTAATGAAATATTAGATCAGCTATCGAAAGTAATTAATCAAAATATGTATAAGCGGGTATATAAAATTGATCTTCATCTTAGAACATAGGCATAACTCTGTGTTCAAGCGTACAACCTCATAGCTTGACGATGACCTCAATACAGCTATTTTGGCTCACGCTTGGCACAAGTTGGGCTATGATTGAAACGGTTATCGCACTCAAAACTCGGGTTCAGTTTGTATCGACAAGTTCGCTAGAATACCGTTCTGAGCGGTTAATCTGGTTGGTTGTTGCTATTGCTTTGATTGCATCGCTGTGGATTAAACAAATGCACTTGATAGCATTACCGATACAAGCCGTTAATCGCCAGGTGATTGCTATCGTAATTTTTATAAGTGGACTCGTACTGCGGTGCTATGCAGTATTTAGCTTAGGGCAGTTTTTCAGCACCACAGTGGCTACACAAAGCAGACATATTCTAATTGAAAAGGGTCCTTATCAATTTATTCGACATCCAGCTTATACGGGTTTGCTAATCAGTTTTTTCGCTGCGGGCTTGGCTATGGGTGATGGTTTGGCTTTATTGGCCTTGTTTTGTCCCGTTGCTTATGTGCTAATGCAACGGATAAGCATTGAAGAACAGTGGCTGGCTGGACATTTTGGTAAAATCTATGATGATTATTGCCTACGTACAAAAAAATTGCTCCCGTGGATTTATTAGCAGTTACTTACACCTGCCACTTAATTGCAAATTTGCCATGCAATGACTTATCGAGTTTAAAACTCGTATTTTGTCTTGACTATATCGTCTACAAAAGGCACATTTGATGGCTGGTCATCAATCCCCACATAATAATTCAAAAATTAACCTACTAAACATGTCAAAAACAAAACATATCGTAATCGTCGGTGCGGGGCCTGGCGGTTTGTGTGCAGGAATGCTGTTAAGCCAGCGCGGTTTTAAAGTAACTATCTATGAAAAAAATTCCGAAGTCGGTGGGCGCAATCGACCGATTCGTCTGGATGGTTTTGTGTTCGATACTGGGCCGACGTTTTTGTTGATGAAATATATTTTGGATGAAATGTTCCTGCTTTGCGGTAAACAAAGCGAAGATTATTTGGAGTTTATCAAGCTCGATCCGATGTACCGTTTATTGTTTTCAGATCGTGAGGTAGATGTTTATTCTGACCGCGACAAAATGCGTGCTGAATTACAGCGGACTTTTCCTGAAGGTAGCGCAGGTTTTGATCGCTATATCAAGCAGGAAGGGGAGCGTTTTCGCAAGTTATACCCCTGCATAAAGCGCGATTACAGCAGCCTGAAAGCTTTTTTTTCCTGGGATTTGATTAAGGCTGTGCCGTATTTGGCACTTAATCACAGTGTTTTTTCCAATCTTGGAAAGTATTTCAAAGAAGAGAAAATGCGTCTGGTATTTTCATTTCAGTCCAAATATTTAGGTATGTCGCCTTGGGAGTGTCCCGCTTTGTTTACCATGTTGGCTTATCTGGAGCATGAATATGGCATTTATCACGTCAAAGGTGGGTTGAATAAGATTGCCGCAGCAATGGCTAAGGTGATAGCGGAGCAGGGTGGTGCGATTCATACCAACAGTCCGGTCGAAGCATTAGTCATTGAGGACAAGGTGGTAAAGGGCGTACGTTTGCAGGATGGAACGGTAGTGGAAGCTGATGAGGTTGTGGTTAATGCCGATTTTGCCTATGCCATGACGCATCTGGTCAAACCCGGTGTACTAACGCAACATAGCGCAGAGCAGCTTAAAAAGAAGGATTATTCCTGTTCGACATTTATGCTGTATCTGGGGCTGAACAAACGCTATGATTTACCGCATCATTCCATTGTTTTTGCTAATGATTACAACACTAATATTGGCAATATTTTCCGCAAAAAGACCTTAACCAAAGATTTCTCCTTTTACGTACATAATGCTTCTGTTACTGATGAAAGCCTAGCGCCGGAAGGAAAATCCGCGCTCTATGTGTTAGTACCGATGCCGAATAATGAAAGTGGTATTGACTGGGATAACATCTGTGCCGACATGCGCGAGCAAGTGTTGGATGCGTTGGGGAAACGTCTGGGCATGGCTGACATCCGCGAGCAAATTGTGTGTGAAAAAATCATTACCCCAAAAACCTGGGCGGCAGAAGAAAATGTGTTTATGGGCGCGACCTTCAGCCTTTCGCATAAATTCAGCCAACTTTTGTACTGGCGACCGCGCAATAAATTTCAGGAGCTTGACCATTGTTATCTGGTGGGTGGTGGTACGCACCATGGTAGTGGATTGCCGACTATCTATGAATCGGCACGTATTTCCACTAACTTGATTTGCCAGAAATACGGCGTGAGTTATTCCGAAGTGGATTGCCGTCCCGCTCCGGTTTAACAATGGGCGAGACGATTCAAGTCATTTCGCCGCTGGATGAACGAATTCTTAAGTCGTATTCGATCACTAGCCGAGACGAAATAGCGCAGAAAATCGAAGCTGCTCGGTTAGCGGCAATTATTTGGGCTGGGTATGCCGTACCAAAACGCGTTGCGTTGCTATCCCGGCTAAGAGCGATTGTGCTTGCGGATCTTGATGACATAGTTTCGACCATCATGACCGTGACGGGCAAGGTAAAAACCGAAGTCCTGCTGGGCGAAATTTATCCGGTGTTGGAATTGCTTACGTTTTACGAAAAGAATGCCGCACGTAGTCTTGCACCTTGTCGTTTAAGCACATCGCCTTTGGCATTCCCCAATGCCAGCGCACAGTTTGAACGTCGCCCTCATGGTGTGGTAGCCATTATTTCGCCTTGGAATTTTCCCTTTCAGTTGACCTTAAGTCCCTTATTCACTGCGCTTTTTAGTGGTAATGCGGCGATTTTTAAAACGTCTGAATTAAGCATTCCGGTTGGCGAGTTAATCATGCAGCTATTAAGCCGCATTGACCTACCCACAGGACTGGTGCAACACATTATCGGTGGATCGGATGTTGGAGAACACTTGATTGACAGCAGGCCGGATTTGGTATTTGTCACGGGTGGGGTAAGGGCAGGGCGGGCTATCATGGCGAGAGCCGCGCAGCATCCCATACCCGTCATACTGGAGCTGGGCGGCAAAGATGCCATGCTGGTGTTTGATGATGCCAACCTAACGCGTGCCTGTAACGCTGCGCTGTACGGTGCTTTCAGCAATAGTGGGCAAGTCTGTGTTTCGGTAGAGCGTTTGTATGTGCAGGACAGTTGCTACCCGCAATTTGTACAAATGCTACAAGATGCAGTGGCAACGCTAACTCTAGGTCATGGTGAAGAAGGTGATTTAGGTGCGTTAACTTCCCTGGATCAGTACGCTGTTGTTAAAGCGCATTATCAAGATGCCATAGCCAAAGGTGCGAAAGCGTCTGCCCCCTTACAATTACACGGACGGTATTTGAAGCCCGTCGTGCTATGGGATGTGACGCATGATATGAAAATTATGCGAGAAGAAACTTTTGGCGCATTGCTGCCCGTCATGGCATTCACCACAGAAGAACAGGTCATCCAACTTGCCAGCGACAGCGAATATGGCTTGAATGCCAGCGTTTGGAGTGCCGATATTAATAAAGCTGAACATGTAGCCAGACAATTACAGGTGGGGAATTGGGCGGTTAACGATGTCATCAAAAATATCGGTCATGCCGGTTTGCCTTTTGGTGGAGTCAAGAACAGCGGTTTTGGACGATACCACGGTGCAGAAGGCTTGCGAAATTTCACTTACACCGTTTCGGGGCTGACAAGTCGTAGCAAACTTAATGACGAACCCAATTGGTTTCCTTATTCTGACAAACGCTACTTACAAATGCGCGGCTTTATCGATTTTGTCTTTGGCAATGGTTCATTATGGCAACGGACTGTACGGAATTGGCAGGCATTACAGGCATTTCGCGGCTATGCCCAATCCAATGCTCGGCAGCATTGGGAAAATTTGTTGATATTTTTATTAAGAAGACGGGATTACTAAATGAACACCAACCCTAATAAACCGATGGTTGATAAAAAAGTCGTGGTGATTGGCGCTGGCCTAGGTGGGTTATCAGCCGCTATTTCATTGGCTACCGAAGGCTTTACTGTTGATTTGCTGGAAAAAAACGATAAGGTCGGTGGCAAGCTGAATGTGTTGCAAAAAGACGGCTTTACCTTTGACTTAGGGCCTTCGATCCTGACCATGCCGCATATTTTCCAAAAGCTGTTTACCCACGCTGGCAGAAAAATGGAAGATTACGTCACCATCCAAACCGTTGAACCGCACTGGCGTAACTTCTTTGAGGATGGTTCTACGCTGGATTTAAGTTCAGATCCCGTCCGTATGAAACAAGAATTGGACAAACTCGGCCCAAATACGGCAGAAGAGTTTGAGCAATTTTTGGCCTATTCGAAAAAACTCTGTGAAATTACCGAGCAAGGCTATTTTGAGAAGGGCATAGATTCATTTTGGGAGCTAATCAACCATTACGGCGCAGTACGTAGCCTACTGGATTTTGATGTTTTCCGCTCTATGGATCAAGGTGTCAGGCGGTTTATCAAAGATCCTAAACTGGTTGATATCCTCAATTACTTTATTAAGTATGTTGGTTCATCACCTTACGATGCGCCCGCTTTGATGAACTTGTTGCCTTACATTCAATTTGGTTATGGCCTTTGGTACATCAAAGGTGGCATGTATGGCATGGCACAAGGGCTGCAAAAATTGGCTGAGGAATTGGGTGTCAATATTCGTGTAAATGCAGAAGTTGCCGAAATTCAGCATACCGGAGGCCGCGTAACTGCGGTGCGCTTAAGCGATAACAGTATCATACCTGCGGATATTGTCGTCTCCAATATGGAAGCTATTCCTGCTTATAAAAAGCTATTTAAAGACCAGGAAAAAGAAATCCAGCGACTGCAACGTTTTGAGCCTAGCTGTTCAGGCTTGGTGCTGCATTTGGGCGTAGACCGTATTTACGATCAGCTTGCCCACCATAATTTCTTTTACTCGGATCATCCGCGCGAGCATTTTAATGCAATATTTAAAAGTAACCGCTTATCTGAAGACCCGACCATTTATCTGGTTGCGCCTGTCAAAAGCGATCCCAGCCAAGCGCCATCGGGCTGTGAAATTATTAAGATATTGCCGCATATTCCCCATCTTAATCCTGACCATCCTTTGCAAGCAGAAGATTATGCGGCAATGCGTGAGCGGGTTCTGATTAAGCTGGAAAGAATGGGTTTGACCGATTTAAGGAAACATATCGTCTGTGAAGAAACCTGGACACCAATAGATATTGAGCAGCGCTATTATTCTAATCAAGGCTCAATTTACGGGGTCGTGGCGGATCGATTCAAAAATCTGGGTTTTAAAATTCCGCAGCGCAGTAAGCAATTCAGCAATCTTTATTTTGTCGGCGGCAGTGTCAATCCCGGCGGTGGTATGCCGATGGTCACTCTGTCAGGGCAATTGGTAAGGGATAAGATATTGGCTGATCTAAAAAAATAGAAGTAACAGCCAAGACTAGGCAACAAGAACAACTACCGATTACGATCTCGCCGCTTCTGCAAAAAATGTTCTTCCAACTTCTTAAAATAAGTATGGATAGCAAAAAGAAATCCCCCTGCTATAGGCAGTGCGAAATACCAATGGTCTTTGGATACTGACAAGACATTTAAAATTTCTGCGCCGAAGATATAAGCAGGTGTAATCGTGATGGCCGCCCAAACCCAGGCACTCAGCAAGTTGATGATGGCAAATTGTTTGGCAGGGTATTTGGTGATGCCGATGGACATCGGAATGACAGTACGCAAGCCATACATGTATCGCTGTGCGAAGATAATCGGCCAACCGTATTTTTTTAACAGCAAATTGGCAATCGCAAATTTACGGCGTTGGCTGTGGAGCTTGCGCTGGATAAAGCCTTTGTTGAAGCGGCCTATGTAGAAATAGATTTGGTCTCCTGCGAAGCCGCCCAAACCCGCCACAAAGATTGCCATGAAGTAACTCATGTCGCCGGTATGGGCCATTATTCCGCCCATAATCAGCCCCATTTCGCCTTCTAATATGCTCCAAAGGAATAGGATTGAATAACCGTAATCCTTAAGCCAACCGACAAATAATTCTTCCATCAACTCTTAATATGGGTATAAAACTGCCCTGTAATCATAAATCGCCGCAAAAACTATCAGCTTAGGGTAAACGGATTATCGAAGGTTGAGTATTCAGTTTTAGGTTAATAACAAGCGGCCCGAACGGTGCTGCTTCCGCTAAAAAACCGCTTAATTATGCCAGTTATTTTCTAATGTTGTCCGTTTTCTTTAGTTATCCTTGATTATGGTTATGATTCAACAGTGGTAACTAGGTGCATAGCTTTCCACAGTTTAACAATCGCCAATCCAATAACTATATAAATCAAGGCCGCGCATATATAAAGTGGGTAGTATTGGGCTGATTGGGTAAGATATTGGGTCCAAGACAATTGTCCAAAACGATCGGATAAAACATAAAAGCTGCCGTTCGAGACAACAAATGCCACTGTTGTTGCGATTGTTGCCAGCCCAAATGTCTTGAATGAATCAGCAAAGCGCAAGGCTTTGAATGTAGAACAGTATCTGCCTGCAAACCACATCGCTGCGTAAGTCGGGATCAAACAGACGTAGGCTGGGGAAATGCAAAAATCGCTGACACTAAATTGCGTGATTGCCAGGTAATCAATCATGCCAGCTTCAAGCAATAACAAAGCAAAAAACCAGAACCCGCTAAAGGCCATACCAGCCAGAAAAAATACCGCCAATGTGGCATCTGGCAATGAAAAGGCAGAACCGAAGTGGTGGAAGCGTGTCAACGCCATGATTGCCACCAGTGCAAGCGGTAAAAATTGAATGTGTTGCCAGAATTTGTTGTTCATTTAAGTATCTCCAAAGTTTATTGACCAAAAAGGTCGGAATGTGTGCCGGTACGTTCAAAGTAAACTACTTCACCATCCACACTGTAAATTAATACCCAATCAGGTTCGATATGAAGGTCACGACTTGGCTTCCATTCGCCTTTTAGTGGATGGTCATCCAGCTCGCGTGGCAAAGGTTGGTCAGCCAACAACAGGCCGATAACGTCACGCAACTTGTTCATATTCCTGCCGCGTTTTTCCGCTAGTTTCACGTCGCGTTTAAACTGATTGGTGTATTTTGGCAACCGCATCAAATACCCAACTGTTTGAACAGGTCTTCCGCACTGGTGGCACTGAACACATCTTCACCTAGGCGACACTTGCGAATCGTTTCAGCGGTCAATGCGTTGGGTGTTTCGCTGTCTGCAATGTAAAGGCGCATCAGGTCACGGATGATCTGAGCGGCGGGGCGATGGCGGTTTGCAGCAACGACCATAAACTGGTCGCGTAGCTCCGATTCCATCTTGATCGACATTTGCACTTCTTTAGCCATGTTAACCTCGCTAGTTTGGGTAGTAGACAAGCTCATTTTATAAGGTATCCATCAGGTATGCAATGGATACCAATTTGCTGGGCGAGGTATTACTGTGAAACGGTAAAGGTTAAAAACAAGCCATCCTTGGCTGTGGTGCTAGTTATTATAATGGATAGACAGGAAGTAGTTCATACCTTGCTGATTGTAAGTGTCGACTGTTTGGTAGTTTTTATCCAACAAGTTATTGAGTTTGGCGCTTAACATCCAGTTTTTATCGATATGGTAAGCAGCACGTAAATCAAGAGTGACGTAGCCTGCAACCTTGATGTTATTGTCAGGATCGTTAAAACGATGGTCTTGTGCCATTACATTAGCACCCAAATCAAACTGCCCGAATGAGCGGGATAGGTCGAAAGACAGTGATTTATCGGCGCGGCGAGGCAGTCGTTTATTGGTTTCCCTAATCTCAGGATTTAGCATGGTCATGTTCAACTTGGCATTCCAGCCTTGCCATTGTGTGCCGATTTCAGCTTCTAAGCCGTCAATTTGTGATTTGCCGACGTTTTGGGCACTGTAGTTAAAATTTTTGTCCGGTACTGGCGTAATGAGATTGTCGATATTGGTGTGGTAAGCGCGTAATTCCCATTGCACCCAATCATGGTCTCCCGCAAGCCCTACCTCAACCGAAGTGGACTCTTCAGGCTTCAAATTTCGATTGCCATATCTAGGATAATAAAGATCATTAAAAGACGGTGCTTTAAAGGCGTTGCCAAAATTGGCAAACGTGCTGATGCCGTAGTCCCAGTTAGACCGCCATCCGACATTGCCGGTCACATAATTGCCAAATTGTTCGTTTTTGTCCCAGCGCACTGAGGCATTCACAAAATGGTTATCTAAAAATTGGCCGTGGTATTCACCAAACACACCTATGTCATAACGTGATTTTTCAGTGTACGCTACTGTGCTTTCGACTTCATCAAGACGATAATCCGAGCCAAGGATTAGTTTATGTTCATCGGTTAAAGCGACCTCATTCAACCAACTGGCATTCCAGCGCGTGGAATTAAAACGGCTGTCGAAGGCGTTGTTCGTAAAAAACGTATCATACTCATCGCGGCTTTGCCCTAAACGTAGCGTTGTGTGCCAGTTATCAACAATATACATATTGCCTGACAAGCCAACAGTTTGGGTAATAAATTCTGAATGATCGCCGCCAAAATTGGCATCAAATTCGGTATCGCCTTCAGCGCGAATAAAGTTGGCTTCCACTTCGGCATTATTGTCAAAGCGATGTCCCGCTCGTGCATTCATGGCAGTGTTTTGGTAGCCGTCCCGATCTGGTTGGCTAAAACCGAATGGCCCTGTAATAGGCCGACGCGCATTTATGCCTTCCGTACCAATCGAAGATGCACCTAAGCTGTACCAATTGTTCCGCCATTTACCACTTACATTACCCGCAGTACGGTAAGTATCGTAAGAGCCGCCACCTGCATCCAGGCTAAACTGGGGCTTTTCGGAATCACCACCTTTGCGGGTGAAAATTTGGATAACACCGCCGATAGCTTCCGAACCATACAAGCTAGACTGCGGACCACGAATAATCTCGATGCGCTCAACCTGGTCAATAGGCACAAATTCAAAAGGCGTAGAACCCAAGGTTGCAGACCCCACTTTGATACCATCGACCAATACCAACACATGATCGGAATTGGTGCCGCGCATAAACACGCTGGTGGTTGTTCCCAAGCCGCCGCTTTGGGTCATATCAAGTCCTGTCGTACCCCGTAAAAGCTCAGGCAGAGTTTTAACCTGCAATCGCTCAATATCTTTACGGGTGTATATGGTGGATGCTGTTGATAGCTGCTTTTTAGGGGTTTCTGACCGCGTTGCGGTAACCACCATTTCAGGTAAATCGACTATGTTTTGTGTTGGATCGGTTTGTGCGTGTAACAGTGGTGCGTTAACACCCGTAAGTAATAATGAGCTGAATAAGAGTTTTTTCATGTTGTCCTCTGCGCCGCCCGCGCATGATAGTGACTTAATCACAGGGGAGGACAGACGAAGACGCAAGCCGATAGACATCGACTTACTTCGCAACACAGCCCTCCGCTGTACCGAATATGCTTACAGGCAGGTCTCCGGGCTTATCAGTGGCTAAATCTTAAATAGATTTAGCCTGAATCATCACCTTCCCATGCAAAAACACAGTGGCACAAGATGATTCTTTACTGACATACCGTTGCGGGGGCAGCGTCGGCTTTGATTAAATCTTACCGACTTCCCGTTTAATCCTCAGGTGGTGAAACCGTACGGAACCTTAAAGCAGGTGGCGATTATAGCCATTTATGTTGATAAAGCAAGCGATGAACCGTATTCTTATCGGATTATGGTATCTCTGGATAAGTTGATTCCACTTATGGTTCGACAAGCTATGAACAAATGGAATCAACGTGTTACCGTTCTTCCTGAGTCTGTCGAGGCTTCACAGGGCATTCTTAAGGACAATTTTATGTAGGCCCCGCAGTTGGTTTAATGCTGACAATTAATACAAAATACTGTCGAACGGTTAGTGATTCTTATTTCCTTCAAAGGCTGCTGGCAGTGTATGCAAGGGTGTCCGGCACGACCATACACACGTAGCTGTTGCTTAAAATAGCCGGGATTTCCGGCTTCATTGACAAAATTCCGCAGCGTTGTCCCGCCTTGTTGGATGGCATCCTGTAATACGGTTTTGATGCAGCCAGCCAGATGTTGATAACGTGCCAGCGAAATTTTCCCGGCATGGCGTGAGGGATGGATTCCCGCCATAAACAAGGCTTCATTAGCGTAAATATTGCCAACGCCGACGACAATATGGCTATCCATGATGAATGATTTCACGGGCATTTTGCGATTCCTGGACTGTTGGTGAAGATGCTTGCCGTCAAAATCCGGCAGTAGCGGTTCTGGGCCTAAGTCTTTGAGTAAACTGTGTTCTGCTGGTGGAGATGTTGTCCACAACACCGCACCAAAGCGGCGGGGGTCGTTATAACGTAGCACCGTGCCATTGTTGAAGAGGAAGTCGATGTGGTCGTGCTTACCGGCAGATATATCTTCAGGAAGAATCCGTAAGCTACCGGACATGCCTAAATGCAAAATCACCGTACCTACATCAGTAGTGAACAACAGGTATTTAGCTCTTCTGGAGACTGACCTGATGCTGAAGCCAGTCAAGGTTTCATTCAGCGTTTTCGGTACAGGCCAGCGTAATTGCGGTTGCCTGATAATGACTTGTTTGACAATCTGACCATGAATATGTGGCGCGATCCCACGAGCTGTGGTTTCGACTTCGGGTAGTTCTGGCATGGATTATTTATATCCCTCTCATCCTATCTTAGCGGCGCAGATTCCCTACCTGCTACCACTTCCGCCATCCCTGGCGGTCGTCCCTCAAGGGAGAAGGAACTAAATCGGCATTGTTCTGGGAAGAGGGTATTTATTGACGTGCTAATTATCTAGGCAATTCCGAATAACCCATCAAATACTCATCCACAGCGTGGGCGGCTTGCCTGCCTTCACGGATTGCCCATACTACAAGTGATTGTCCGCGCCGTCCGTCGCCAGCAGCGAAGACCTTATCTATCGAAGTTTGATATTGCTTTTCGTTAGCTTTGATGTTGCCGCGAGGATCACGTTCTACACCGAGTTCTTGCAATAAACCATCATGGACGGGATGGACAAAGCCCATTGCTAAGAGTACCAAATCTGCTTGCAGGGTAAACGCACTGTCAGGCGCTTCGCCCATTTTCCATTGACCACCTTCTTGTTTCCATTCAACTTGAATAGCGTTGAGGTGAGTGACTTTACCGTCTTTGCCAGTAACGCTTTTGGTGTTGACACTCCAATGCCGTTGGCAACCTTCTTCCTGAGAAGACGAGGTACGCAATTTGTTCGGCCACAGCGGCCACGTCATCATTTTGTTTTCTTTTTCGGGCGGCTTGGGAAGAATTTCTATCTGCGTGACAGATGCTGCACCTTGTCTAATTGACGTGCCGATACAGTCAGAACCCGTATCGCCACCCCCAATGACAACTACGTGCTTACCTTTCGCACTGATAGCTATATCTTCGGGAATAACGTCGCCAGCATTGCGCTTGTTTTGTTGGCGAAGGAAGTCCATGGCGTAATGAATGCCGTCTAGCTCATTACGGCCTGTCACTTCCAGATCACGTGGTTTTTCAGAACCCACCGCTAACACGACTGCATCATAGTCAGCGAGCAACGCTTTTGATGAGATGTTCGCGCCAATATGGCTGTTAGGCCTGAATTTAACGCCTTCCGCTTGCATTTGGGCAATACGTTTGTCGATAAGATGTTTTTCCATCTTAAAATCGGGGATGCCATAACGTAACAAGCCGCCGATACGGTCATTTTTTTCATAGACGACCACATCATGACCAGCACGAGCAAGTTGTTGAGCACAGGCCATACCTGACGGACCTGAACCAATAACAGCAATTCTTTTGCCAGTCTTATGTAAAGGAATTTGGGGTTTAACCCAGCCCATTTCCCAACCTTTGTCGATAATGGCACATTCAATCGACTTGATAGTGACGGGTTGGTCGTTCAGGTTAAGCGTACAGGCGGCTTCGCAAGGCGCAGGGCAAATTCGGCCAGTAAATTCGGGGAAGTTATTGGTGCTGTGCAAAATAGCCAAGGCGTTTTGCCAGTCACCCCGATGCACCATTTCATTCCAATCTGGGATGATATTGTTGACCGGACAACCGTTATGGCAATAAGGAATGCCGCAATCCATGCAGCGCGCGCCTTGCTGGGACATTTCCGCATCACTAGGGACGAGTGTGAATTCCCGATAATGCTGAATGCGCTCACTCGCCGGCTTATAGCGTCGTTCAGCACGCGGAATCTCCATAAACCCAGTTGGTTTACCCATTGTTAATACCTTCTACTTAAATTGACTTTATGCGGTTGCGGTTGCTTGCAATACCTGAATTTGTTTGAGCGCTTCACGGTAATCAACTGGCATGACTTTGACAAAGCGCGGCAAATAGCTATCCCAGTTTTCTAGGATATGCTGGGCGCGTTGGCTGCCTGTGTAATGTTTGTGGTTTTGTATCAAGCGTTTCAGCCTTTGGGCATCGTTGCGGGTCATGTCCGACATAATATGGACGCGACCATGGATTTCCATGTCGCCGCCCTGATGGGCAATCGCTTCTAGCGTTTCATCTTCTGCGGGAATGGGTTCGAGTTCGACCATCGCCATATTGCAACGTCTGTCGAAGTCGCCGAGTTCATCCAATACGTAAGCAACTCCACCGGACATGCCGGCAGCAAAGTTACGCCCAGTTTGTCCCAGTACAACTACCACGCCGCCCGTCATGTATTCGCAGCCATGATCGCCCACGCCTTCCACGACAGCTATAGCGCCAGAGTTGCGTACAGCAAAGCGTTCACCCGCGATACCATTAAAATAGCATTCACCACTGATTGCGCCGTATAAAACGGTATTGCCGACAATGATGTTTTCAGCCGGATTAATTTTGCATTCTTTAGGCGGTAAGATGGCGATACGTCCACCGCTCATACCTTTACCAACGTAATCGTTCCCGTCGCCTTCCAGCTCAATGCTGATGCCTTGGGCTAAAAATGCACCAAAACTTTGTCCGGCAGTGCCTTTGACATGAATAGCGATAGTGTCATCAGGTAAACCTTTATGCCCATAGCGTTTGGCGACTTCGCCTGACAACATCGCACCAAACGTGCGGTTGATGTTACGGATGGGGATATTGATTTGCACAGGTTTACCGTTTTCCAACGCAGGTTTGGCTTGTTTTATCAACTCATGGTCGAGAGCATTCTCCAGACCGTGATCTTGCTTTTCGCATTGGTAAACCGCCGTATTTTCGGCAACGGCTGGTTTGTAAAAAATACGGCTGAAATCAAGTCCCTGTGCTTTCCAGTGGGCAAGCGCAGGCTGCATGTTCAGCTTATCTGAACGACCAATCATTTCATTGATGGTACGGAAACCCAACTTAGCCATCCAGCGGCGTACATCTTCAGCTACCAAGAAGAAATAATTGACCACATGTTCAGGTTGTCCAGTAAAACGTTTTCTGAGTTCAGGGTCTTGCGTCGCAACGCCTACTGGGCAGGTGTTGAGATGACATTTACGCATCATGATACAGCCAGAAACGATTAACGGCGCGGTTGCAAAACCAAATTCATCAGCACCCAATAACGCACCAATGATGACATCACGACCAGTACGTAAGCCACCGTCAACTTGTACGGCTATACGACCACGAAGTTGGTTAAGCACTAGGGTTTGATGGGTTTCGGCAAGGCCAATTTCCCAAGGCAAGCCAGCGTGTTTGATAGATGTCATCGGGCTTGCGCCTGTGCCGCCATCATAGCCCGCGATGGTGACATGATCAGCATGGGCTTTGGAAACACCTGCTGCTACCGTGCCAACACCCACTTCAGACACCAGCTTGACGCTTATTCTGGCTTGAGGGTTTACGTTTTTTAAGTCGTGGATTAGCTGCGCCAGATCCTCAATTGAATAAATATCGTGATGCGGTGGCGGTGATATTAAACCGACCCCTTGCGTGGAGTGGCGCACCTTGGCGATAACAGCATCCACTTTGTGTCCTGGTAATTGTCCGCCTTCACCCGGTTTAGCGCCTTGGCTGATTTTTATCTGAATGTCATCGGCATTGACCAGATATTCGGTGGTCACACCAAAACGTCCGGACGCAACCTGCTTAATGGCTGAACGCATGGAATCACCATTAGGTAATGGTTTGAAGCGTTCTGACAATTCACCGCCTTCGCCTGTATTCGATTTGCCACCGATACGGTTCATGGCAATCGCCAAGTTGGTATGGGCTTCGTAGGAAATCGAACCAAATGACATCGCTCCAGTCGCAAAGCGTTTGACGATTGCGGCTGCGGGTTCAACTTCATCTAAAGGAATTGGGGCTGTATCTTCCTTGAAGGACATTAAGCCGCGCAGCGTCAACAGCGCCTCATTTTGTTCGTCGATTAGGCTACAAAATTCATCAAACAATTCGCGGCTGTTACTGCGGGTTGCATGTTGCAATTTACTGATAGAAGCGGGTGTCCAAGTGTGCGCTTCACCGCGAATCCGATAAGCGTATTCACCGCCCACGTCTAGGGCTTCTCTTAGCAAAGGCGCATTGCCAAATGCAAGTCGATGGCGGCGCACAGTTTCTTCGCTGATTTCTGCAAGTCCAGCGCCTTCGGTGGTGCTGGTCGTGCCTGTGAAATATTTTTCCAAGAATGGTTCTGATAATCCAATGGCATTAAAAATTTGTGCGCCACAATAAGATTGGTAAGTCGATATGCCCATTTTGGACATGACTTTGAGCAAACCCTTAGACACGGCTTTCACGTAGCGTTTATGCGCTTCGTATTCGCTCAGGCCAGCGATGTTTTCACTCAGGTTTGAAAGGGTATCAAAGGCTAAATAGGGATTGATCGCTTCTGCGCCGTAACCCGCAAGTAAAGCAAAATGCTGTACTTCCCGTGCTTCGCCCGTCTCAATCACCAAGCCGACTTTAGTGCGCAAACCTTCCTGCGTCAAAAAATGATGAACGGCGGAGGTGGCCAATAAAGCAGGTATGGCAATATGGGTAGAATCCATATCGCGGTCTGAAAGCGCGAGGATGTTATTACCGTCTTCCACGGCGTGTTTTGCCGAAAGGCAAAGTCTGTTAATTGCGCTTTCCATGCCGCTTGCACCCATGTCCGTGGGATAACATAACGTTAAGGTTTTGGTCTTGAATGCGCCGCCAGTACGGGTTTCGACACGGCGAATCTTTTCCAGATCCTGGTTGGTTAAAATAGGTTGTTCGACTTCAAGGCGCATGTGCGTCCCGCCTTCATCCAAGCCTAGCAAGTTAGGCCGAGGACCAATAAACGAAACCAAGGACATCACCAATTCTTCACGAATCGGGTCAATTGCGGGGTTAGTAACTTGAGCAAAGCCCTGTTTGAAATAATCGTAAAGCATACGAGGGCGTTGTGACAATACCGCCAGCGCCGCATCAATGCCCATCGAACTGATGGCTTCCTGACCGGTTTGCGCCATTGGTTTGATCAGGAATTCAATGTCTTCCTGGGTATAGCCGAATGCCTGTTGTCTGTCCAGCAAAGTACGGGCATCAGGTGCCATTGCGGAAACTTCAGCAGGGAGTTTGGCAACATGTATCTGGGTTTTGCTCAGCCAATCCGAGTAAGGATGCGCCTGGGCCAATTGAGCCTTAAGCTCGGCATCATCAATGATCCGGCCTTGTTCTGTGTCAATCAACAGCATTTTGCCGGGCTGCAAACGCCATTTTTTGATGATTTTGTGTTGTGGAACTTCAATAACACCCATTTCTGATGCCATGATGACGAAATCATCGTCAGTCACCAGATAACGGGCAGGTCTCAGGCCGTTTCGATCCAAGGTTGCGCCGATTTGGCGACCATCGGTAAAAGCAACGGCGGCTGGGCCATCCCAAGGTTCCATCAGGGCGGCGTTGTATTCGTAAAAAGCCCGCTGTTTTTCATCCATCAAATCGTTGCCAGCCCACGCTTCGGGAATCAGCAACATCATGGCATGAGCCATGGAATAACCGCCAGCGACTAATAGTTCCAGCGCATTGTCGAAACATGCGGAGTCAGATTGGCCTTCTGCGATTAAGGGCCAGAGCTTGTGGATGTCGTCCCCTAACACCTTGGAGGAAATGGAATGGCGGCGTGCTGCCATGCCATTGACATTGCCTGTCAAGGTATTGATTTCGCCATTATGGGCAATCATCCGAAATGGATGCGCCAAATCCCAGGTTGGGAAGGTATTGGTGGAAAAACGTTGATGCACCAATGCTAAAGCACTGGTAATGCGTTGATCGCTTAAATCTGGATAAAAAGCGCCTACCTGATTGGCGAGCAGCATCCCTTTGTAAACGATTGTTCTTGAAGATAGGGACGGCATGTAAAAAGCATGTCCACCGTCCAATTTTAAGTCACGGACGGCATTTTCCACCTGTTTGCGGATGATGAATAATTTGCGTTCAAAGGCATCTTGATCGACGCAATCTGTGCCCTGACCAATAAAAATCTGCCTGATGAAAGGTTCGACAGGCTTGACCGAATAGCCGAGTTCGCGGTTATCAACAGGCACATCACGCCAGCCGAGCAAGGTGGCTTTCTCTTGGGCGACAAATTGAGTCAGTAAGGTTTCGCAGGTAGCGCGGTCAGCTTCATTGCGTGGCAAAAACACCATGCCAACTGCGTATTCTCCGGCTGCTGGAAGGGAAATTCCGAGTTTGCTGCACTCGTCTTGGAAAAAAGCATCGGGAATTTGTAGTAAGATTCCTGCGCCATCACCCGCACAAGGGTCTGCACCCACTGCGCCGCGATGGGTTAAATTCTCAAGTAAATCCAATCCTTGACGCACAATCGCATGGCTTTTTTGCCCTTTTATATGGACGATAAAGCCCACGCCACACGCATCATGTTCGTTGCGCGGGTCATACAAACCTTGTCTGGGCGGTAGATTACTTTGACTCATGGGACACCTCTGAAGTATGTTGATCTAAGGGCTAAGACTTCCCTGTAAACCCTTGTGCCGCAACCCATTTCGATTATTTTTGCGAAGGTCACTGTGCGGCAAAACCACTAAATTATACGGATACTCAGCATTTTTGTCACGTAGTGTTTTGTTGTTTGTGGACTTAATGGCGGTTGAATTTGTATACGGAAAAGTGCTTTTATTGTTGATGGATGATCTATGTTATCTTTAGTGCCATTATACATCCATCTACCAAGATGCTATTGGGTGGCTGTTGCTAGACGATTTAGGTGGAAATTTAGATTGTCTGCATTATCAAGTTTTATTATCGGTAAACCATGAAGCAAAATTTTGATGTAATTATTGTAGGCGGCGGCATGGTCGGTGCTGCGGTGGCTTGTAGCTTGGGCGGTAGTGGCTTGCAGGTGGCAGTGATTGAGAATGCCCCGCCACAACCGTTTTCGCCAGAGCAACCCCATGATTTGAGGGTGTCTGCGCTCAGTATTGCGTCCAGAAAAATTCTTGAAACCGTTGGTGCTTGGCAAGGTATAGAAAACCGCAGAGTTTGCCCGTTCCGCCGTATGCGCGTGTGGGAAACGGCGGGTGACACCGAGTTTTGCAGCGATGATATTGATTATCCCCAGTTAGGTTACATCGTAGAAAACAGGGTGATTCAATTGGCTTTGCTTGATCGTTTGGCGGATTTTGACAATATCACCCTTATATCGCCAGTGGTCATCAATAAGATTCAGTATTCCATTGGCAAATCAACGGAAATAGTCTTGGATGATGGTCGGGTGTTATCGACAAAGATCCTGGTTGCCGCAGATGGTGGGCAATCTCGCGTGAGGCAAGCTGTTGGTCTGGGCGTGACGAGTTGGGATTACAAACAACACGCCTTGGTCATCTATATCGAAACCGAATACGGTCAGCAGGATATTACCTGGCAACGCTTTGTGCCGACAGGGCCGCAAGCATTCTTGCCGTTAAACGGGCATTACGGCTCGATTGTATGGTATCACTCGCCGGATGAGGTCAGCCGATTGAAAGCCTTGCCGTTTAATGAGCTAAAAAGCGAATTAATGGCGGCATTTCCAGAGGCTTTAGGTCAGGTTAAAAACGTATTAGCAACGGCAAGTTTCCCTTTGAAGCGCCAACACGCACAAGCCTACGTCAAGCCCGGCGTGGTATTAGTAGGCGATGCCGCGCACATGATAAATCCATTGGCAGGGCAGGGGGTTAACATAGGCCTACTGGATGCTGCCGCTTTGGGTGAAGTGCTGGTCGATGCCGTCAAGCAAGGCATTGATCCCAGTGAGTTAAAAATATTAAAACAGTACGAAAACATGCGCCGCAATGAAAACCTGAAAATGATGACAGTGATGGACGTGTTCTATCAGGTGTTCAGCAACGAAATCCTGCCCATGAAAATTGCGCGGAATTTGGGTTTGGGTCTTGCTGAACGAATTCTGCCAGCTAAACATAAAATGATGCGGATGGCGATGGGTTTGGAAGGCAAGTTGCCTAAACTGGCAAAAGGCGAGCCAATTATATAACCGCGCAAGCCGAGAGGAGTGCATTCCGTGCACCATAAAACGACAAATCGTGGCATTGTCGGATTTGGTGATGTTGCTTCAAACACCGATGATGTTGGTGCGTAAAACGCACCCTACTTTGCTGCATTATGCGCTGCTAGCGGCACAAGATGCGTTCCCACGCTGGAGCGTCACTGCCATTAAGTTAAGGCATACGGAGTCAAAAAACATGTTTTTTGGTCTCTTATAAATAGCGAATGCCGACGCGCAAACCTAGGTTTGCACTCCAAGTTAACGCTGCCTCAACGCTTAACTGTGGGCAGTGATGCCGAAGCATGGGAACGATAAAAGTAGCCCGTATGAAGTGTAACGGAATACGGGAAATCGCCTCTGCCGGACGGGGCATGTTGCCCCGTTCGTAGGGTTTCGACGTGGCACAAAACCTATCCATCGGCAAAACGTGAGTGACGGGGCAACATACCCCGTCACGCAGAGGAAAAAACCAAAACCATCCCTAGCAGCACCCCCAATCTACGTAATTTCGTGTTATTTTTGTTCATGATATATCTCCAAATTATTGTTATTGTTAAATTTAATGTTTTGTGAGTGTGTAGGCTGGGTTGATAAATCCAGCAAACACCGCCATGCTGGGTTTCCGCTAAGACTTCAACCCAGCTTATGGACTCATTCAATCTATTTCGGGTGTATCTTTGTGTACACTTATCCTAAAGTTGTCGAAACGGGCAGTGTAGTCCGAGCGTACGCTGTTCGGTCCACTAAGTTGATCGTTATCAGCGCATAGGATGTGCCGAGGCACGAGGCGCATCAATCGCGAACGATGCGCTTCACACTTCGTTCAGCACATCCTATAGTTCTGCCATTAAGTTAAGGCATACGGAGTCAAAAAACATGTTTTTTGGTCTCTTATAAATAGCGAATGCCGACGCGCAAACCTAGGTTTGCACTCCAAGTTAACGCTGCCTCAACGCTTAACTGTGGGCAGTGATGCCGAAGCAGAGGAACGATAAAAGTAGCCCGTATGAAGTGTAACGGAATACGGGGCATCGAAGCCACGAAAACCCGGATTCCGCAAGCCCCATCCAGGCTACTGGCTACCGATTTACAGGTTAGTGATCATATTTCAGTGTGCTAGGGTTAGTTTCCCCAAAGGTCAAATACCACGGCTGTTGCAAAGAGCCACCATTTGCAGCAGAAGGTACGAAAATACTAAAGGTCTTAGTCCTCACGTTGTAGCGGCGGACTTCACCTGCGTGGATACTCGTCACCGGGCCACTGACACCCGCTATAGGCCCGTTGATCGGAATAAAGAGGCGGCCTTGCGGGCCAAAAAGCAGGGCTTGGGCGAATGCCCGGCCATCTGCTCCCACTTGGGATTGAGGCAGTGCGAGATTGATCTGGTCTACGCAACTACCATTTCTATCGAATACAAGAATTTTGTCGTTGTCGTCCGTGGCTGCACGGAAGGCGGTGACATAGAGCTTTTTATCGGGTCCAAACACCAAGCCTTCTGGTCGGTGAAGATGTTGAGTACAACCACTGCCTGGATTACCAGCAGGATTATTGACAAAAGTATCGACCAATTTACCCGTGCGTGGATTAAAACGCAGGATATAGCCTGAGATAGGGTCAAAATTGGGATCAGTTGGTTCTAGGCTACCGATAACCGACACATATATCAGGCCGTCAGGACCACGCACTATACCGCGAGGAAAAAACGGAGCGGTGAAGCCGGTAGTATCGAAATTTCTAAGAAATTTGCCGGTTTTAGCATTGATCTCCTTGACATGTCCGGGCGGTTGGAAATTAGGGCCTACGCTGAACAAGTCGGCCACTAAGACAGTATTTTCCGAGCCGCGAATAAGGCCACGGGGAATAAACGGGGAATCAGGATCACATGTGTTTCGATCAAGGGGCGGATTACAGGGAACCAACGCATTTAGGAAACTCCCATTATCCCGGTAGCGCAGAATTTCACCGGCAAAATCTTCAAAGACATTCTGGTTTACGACGAGTAGGCGGTCTTCTAAGAAAATCATCCCTCTCGGCCCTTCCAACCCACCGCTGCCGGGTGCTACAAAATTGTCCAGATACTCCCCCGTTCTGGCATCGAATCGCTTTACCGAATCGTCAGCCCCATCACCGATATACAGAAAGTCATCAGCACTTGCGGGCGTAATAAAACTAAAACTTGCTGCCAGCGTTAGCAAAACTATGCCTAGCAGCACCCCTAAACTTCGTAATTTCGTGTTATATTTATTCATGATATATCTCCACGTTACTGTTATTGTTGAATTTAATGTTTTGTGAGTGTGTAGGCTGGGTTGATAAATCCAGCAAACACCGCCATGCTGGGTTTCCGCAAAGACTTCAACCCAGCTTATGGACTCATTCAATCCACTTCGGGTGCATCTTTGTGTACACTTATCCTAAAGTTGTCGAAACGGGCGGAGTAGTTCGCACGGAAACTCCCCAGATCGGGCGCAGTATTATCTGGACGTGCGAACACGCCCATCGAACTACGTAACAGGATACCCGACGCGCTTGGGGTGGATATCCTTCCTAGACGATGTTCGTCAATGTAATACGTTGTTGTGTGGCGGACGAAATTGTGAAGCATCGTGATGTGGTACCACTTATTCAGGCGGATAGTCGTGGTGAACTTAGGTGCGCTGCCAGGAACTGCGCCAAAATCCCAGGCCTCCACTTTTCCGGCTGAAGACAAGCCGATTTCGCCTAGGGTTTCGCCAGCACCTGAGCGCGTGCTTATCGTTTGCGAAAAAAATTCGCCGTTTGTTTTTGGTTTCGACGTGGCAATTCGTAGGTCTGCATCGACGCGGGCGAAGGTATTAGCTGGTGTCACTGTGAAATCGACGGGATGCCGGTACGAACCAACGGCATCGTAAGGTGCTGTTATTCCCTCAGAACCTATTAGAGCATCACCACGAACCTCAACCGATTGTTTTCCGCTTTTTGCCACAGCATCCGTAATAGTTGCCGCCGTAAGATTTAAGAACGGTGGAATTGCCGTTGACCACCCATCCGTTCCTAACAGTTGATTGCCAGGCAGAAATATCGGTTGCTCGAAACTGGTCTTGTAAACCGTTTCCGCCCTCGCCGTATTAGCCATGCCTAACATTCCGACCACCCCAACCAACGCAAGCGCGGCAAGATTACGGCACTTGTTTTTGTTAGTGCCAGTTAGATTTGTTTTTATAGTGATATTCATAGTATTAGCTCCTTGTGGTTAGAGTTATTGTTTCTTCGTTAGCTAGCTTTACTATCTTTTTGTCGATTTGTGGGTATTACCCTTCACTTATAGACGTTTCTATGATACATAATTACCTCAATGTTGATACCCTACCTGTGGAGGGTATTTGGTCATATAGCGTTGATTTGTGCGGCATCACTGAATCCTATGTTATTGAAGTGTAGGAATAAATCACTTAGTTGCAAGGGATATAGCTATTACCACGAGGGAAAAGGGAGTTTTAGTGGGCTTCTTAATAACAATAAAAAAGGGGAGTGCAAGTTATGAAGCAAAACCCGAAACACAGCAACGCCATCGCTTATCTTCGTCAGTTGTGCTGTTCTGGGCTGGACAAGGAAACCGTGATCACGGAGTTTCTCCGCGCCGTGCAAACCGTGATTCCGTCTGGTAGCAACACGTTTTCTGGGGTTGATGAAAAATTAAACCCGACTTACCACATTGCCGAATTTGTCGTTGACGAATTAGATGAAGTAACTCCCCTAGTGCTTGCCGGTTATCTTACGCCGGAACGTTTGAGTCTTGCTGCGGTATGGTTCAGGCAACAGCCAGTGTTATCAGGCTGGAAACTAGTGGATGAGACGTTTTTTATGTCTGACCTGTATAACTTGGTCTATCGCCGCTTTGACCAGCATCATGCGCTATATGCCCCCGTTATGGTAGATGGTAAACCAGTCGGTATGCTGGGCTTACATCGTTCACGCCAACAAAAACCCTTCGATGCTTACGAGCAAGTGCTGCTCGCACGATTGTTGCCTTATGTGGCTCATGCTCTGCGGGGCGGAGGCAATGGCACTCAATACAGTGACAACGGATCGTTGGGAATGATTGTCATGGATACGCAGGGAACGATTCTTTATTTGACCAACGAGGCCAAGAGTTTGCTGGCACTGGCCTGTCAACCGATATTGTCCCTAGATGCACGTAACCAGGAAGACCAGGTATTATCGAAGCTGACGCAGTTGTGCCGAGACCTGCAAGCCATATTTCAAGGTAAACACGCCGCGCCGCCGTCCTGGTGCCATACCAATGACCGTGGCCGCTTCACCTTCCGTGCCTCCTGGTTGAACCGATTAAATAATGAGCAGGACAGGTTAATCAGCATGACCATTGAGCATCAAGAACCGTTGGTGCTTAAAATTTTACGTGCGCTGCAATGTTTGCCGCTGTCGCCCGTCCAAAAACAAGTCGCCGTGTTGTTGGCACAGGGAGTTTCCAACGAGAAAATCGGGGAACGCCTGAATATCAAGCTGTCTACGACGAAAGAGCACATCAGCAAAATATTTGCTAAGCTGAATATTTATCGGCGTGAGGAGTTGTTGCCTTTGTTGCTGGCGTTGGAAAAGCAAAGCCATTATCAAACTACGAGACTGGTCAGGTAGCGGCAATGGGTTTTTTTTGTAGTTTGGCTTTTGCGTTTTGGAGTTACAAACAAATAAAACGGTTGTTGGAGGATTTGGAAAATGAATAGTATTTTGCTTGCTGTGATGATGATTGGTTTTGTGGGTTTTTTGGCGCATCTCGCTTACGATACATGGCTAGATATAAAAAAAAGCCATTAATCTAAGCGGCTAATTATTTGACGGCATAGGCCGCTTTCTTAGGCTTGATGTTATCCAAGACATAGATAAGCTCCTCGCGCAATTGTTCTTGTTTGCTGGCATCAGAGATGGGTTGTAACTGCAAGTCAGTGATATAAAACATATCTTCAGCTCGGCTTCCTATGGTGGTGATCCTGGCACTGTGCAAGTTAATGCCCTGCTTATTAAATACTTTACCTACTTGGGAAAGCAGCCCGGACCTGTCGGTTGTAATGAGCTCCATGATAGTTTGTTTGTTTAGCGGATCCGGGTGGAACTTGATTTTGGTGGGGATAGGAAAGTGTTTGGCTTGCCTGGATTGACGATGGATATTTCGTTGCTCTTTTACGTTTTGCTGCTGCAAATTAGTCCGCAGGACGTTGCAGATATGCTTGATCCGGTAGCTGTCGTTGATCGGTTCGCCTGATTGTTCAAGTACTTGAAAGGTGTTCAGAACATAATCATCGTTAGTGGTCATAATTCGGGCATCCAGAATGGTCAGACCCAATTGGTCTAATGTCGCCGTGCTTAACGAAAACACCGCGCCCACATTTTTAGCATAAACAAAGACTTCCGCACTGCCTCGGCGGGTTTGTGAGCGCAGGATAACCAAAGGCAATTCCCGCTCGTTGGCTGATGCGATGGCAGATGATTGCCAGATGATTTCGTCGCTAGAATAACGCAAGAAATAGTCATCGCTGACGTGTTGCCATAATTGCTCGACCACAGACTCAGTGAAATCGAGTTCAATCAAGGCATCTTGGGCTTCTTTTTTGTGTTCGAGAATACGGTCTTTTAAAGCTAATGGATTTTGCAAACCCCGTCTTAGTGCGCTGTGCGTTGCTGAATAAAGCTCTTTAAGTAGCGAATCTTTCCAAGCATTCCAAAGCTCCGGGCTGGTTGCGCGGATGTCGGCGACAGTTAGCAGGTAGATATGGTTTAGGTACTCAATACTGCCGACTTTTTGGGCAAATTCATGGATCACGTCAGGGTCGCTGATGTCTTTGCGCTGCGCTGTCATGGACATCACCAGATGATTGCGTACCAGCCAAGTAACGAGCTTAGTGTCATACGCCGAAAAGTCGTGTTGGCGGCAAAAATCCCTAGCTATATCTTCGCCAATCGTCGAGTGGTCTCCTTTTAGGCCTTTGGCAATATCATGGAATAGCGCGGCAATAAACAGAATTTCCTGCTTGTTGATTAAGGAGAACACATCATTGCAGAACGGTAGTTCATGCTTATGCTTGTCGAGCGAAAAGCGCCGTAAGTTGCGGATAACGAATAGTGTGTGTTCATCCACCGTGTAAATATGGAACAAATCATATTGCATACGGGCAACGATGTTGGCAAAACAGGGTAGATAAGCGGCCAACACACCATAACGGTTCATTCGCCGAAGTTGCGTGGTAATGCCGTATGGTTGCCGAAATATCTCCATAAATAAGTGGTTAGCCGCTTTGTTTGCACGAAAAGCATCGTCAATTAGGTGCAGATTCTTACGGATAAGCCGAATAGTTGTCGCCCGAATGCCTTTAAGTGCCGTGTTTTTTTGCAGGATGAGGAAGATTTCCAGCAAGGCTAAGGGTTGGCGTTCAAAAACCTTATCATCTTTGGCTTCTATGTAATGGTTGATGACGACAAAATGGTCGTTCAGTGGTTCGGCTGCCTTGCTGGATTCGCCGAGGACAAAGCGTTCATTAAACAATTGCAGTAGCATTTCATTCAGGCGTTGCAGCTCCAAGATGGTCTTGAAATAAAACTGCATGAATTGCTCGACATCTTCGTTGTATTTCTGGTTTTCCGTACTGAAACCGAATTGTTGGGCAAGATCGCGCTGGTAGTCGAATATCAGCCTATCTTCGCTGCGGCCTGTAAGCAGGTGCAAGGCGTAGCGTATCCGCCACAATACATGCAGGGCGGATATGAGTTGTTTGTATTCGGATTCCGGCAAAAAGCCGTATTGGATCAATTCCCGTAAGGTCTTGGAATTGTAGTGGCGTTTGAAGACCCAAGTGATGACTTGCATGTCACGTAAGCCGCCGGGGCCTTCTTTAATATTGGGTTCAAGGTTATAAGCGGTGTCGTGGTATTTGGCATGGCGGAGCTGTTGTTCCAGCATCTTTGCCGCAAAAAATTGGTCGGAAGGCCAGATTTTATCCGGCGTAATTTCAGCCCTCAATTTTTGGCACAGTGTTGTGCTGCCAGTAATCAAGCGGTTTTCCATGAGGCTGGTCATGATCGTTTGGTCGGATTGGGCTTCCATGACCGATTGCCCAACCGTGCGTACGCTTTGCCCCGGTTTTAGCCCAATATCCCAAAGGAAGGTCAGGAAATTGGTCAGCATTTCCTGGTAAACGGAAACATTCTTGTCATCTAAAATGATGACAATATCAATATCGGAATGCGGAAATAGCTCTTGTCTGCCATAACCACCAACGGCGATTAGGCAGAGATTGTCGGCTTGGTTGCCAAGAAAATGCTGCCAACTTGCGGTCAGTATTTCGTCGATAAAATCGGAATTTTCATTGAGCAGGTCTTTGACCGAAAGGTGTGGGTCAAATTTTTGCTGTAGTTTAAGATCGTTTTGCTTAATAAGCTGTTTGAATTCCTGCAACTTTTCTCTCGCGGAACAGCCGTTGAAAGCAATGGCGGTATTCATGCTAAATCCATTTCTTCTTGGCGTAAGGTCAAGATTTCGTAGCCATTATTGGTGACCAGCACGGTATGTTCCCATTGTGCGGATAAGCTGTGGTCTTTGGTGACGGCTGTCCAGCCGTCAGCCAAAACCTTAACGTGGCGTTTACCTAGATTAAGCATCGGTTCAACGGTGATAATCATGCCGGCTTCAAGCACTTCGCCTTCGCCAGCTTTACCGTAATGTAAAACGTGAGGGTCTTCATGGAAATTTTTGCCGATGCCGTGTCCGCAAAATTCCCTGACGACGGAATAACGGTTACTTTCGGCAAATTGTTGTATGGCTTCGCCAATGTCCCCTAAGGTTGCACCATGTTTGATCTGTTTAATGCCAAGATACATGGCATCCTGCGTGATTTTAACCAGCCGTTTGGCATGAGGGCTAACTTCACCGACACAAAACATTTTGCTGGTATCACCGTGATAACCGTCTTTAATCACGGTAATATCGACATTGATAATATCGCCGGATTTTATTTTTTTATCGCTAGGAATGCCGTGGCATACCGTGTGGTTGATAGATGTGCAGATGGATTTCGGAAAGCCGCGATAATTAAGCGGAGCTGGGATAGTGCCTTGGGTATTCACGATGTAGTCATGACAAATGGCGTTTAACTCGTCCGTCGTCACGCCGGGTACAACATGTGGTTCAATCATTTCCAACACTTCGGATGCCAGCTTTCCGGCGATACGCATTTTCTCGATTTCACTTTCGGTTTTAATGATGATGGACATGGAAGAACAGTTTCAAGGTACAAGGTTCAGGGTGCAAAGCGGAGGATATGAGGCAAAAAACATGCTGTTTTGAACCTTAAATCCTGTGCCTTGTACCAATAATCTCCTGAGTTTAACAGAGTTCGGCTTGTTGTAAAAAGCGGTTTATGGTATAAAGACGAGTTGATTTACACAACAAATACTCACGCCTATCGTCACGCTTGGTAGGGTGCTGGACTTAACTGGGTTAAGGCTGGTTACCAGGCGGGATAAGCGGAGGCTTAACCCAACCCGAAATCAAGGTTTCGGAAATATAATCTTAGGAGTAATGAATGTCAGCAGTATCAATGCGTCAAATGCTTGAAGCGGGTGTCCACTTTGGACACCAAACCCGTTATTGGAATCCCAAAATGGCTAATTACCTGTTCGGTTCCCGTAACAAAATCCATATTATCAATTTGGAAAAAACGCTTCCAATGTTTAATGACGCGATGAACTATCTCGGTCAAGTAACAGCAAACAAAGGCACTGTGCTTTTGGTTGGTACCAAAAAAGCAGCACGTAAGCTGGTTGCTGAAGAAGCGGCGCGTTGCGGTATGCCTTATGTTAATCACCGCTGGTTAGGCGGCATGTTAACCAATTTTAAAACCATAAAAAAATCAATTACCCGCCTTAAAGAACTTGAAGCCATGAAAGCAGATGGCACTTTATACCAACGCTTTGGCAAAAAAGAAGCATTAGGTATGGAGCGCGAACTGGAAAAACTTGAACGCAGCTTAGGCGGAATTAAAGACATGAAAGGCGTTCCTGACGTTATTTTCGTACTGGATGTCGGTTACGAAAAAAATGCCATCAGTGAAGCAAAAAAATTAGGCATCCCCGTGGTTGGCGTTGTTGATTCCAACAATTCACCAGAAGGCATTGATTACATCATTCCTGGCAACGACGATTCAATCAGAGCGGTAAAGCTCTATTGTGAAAGCGTTTCTGCAACGGTCATGGATGCTAAATCGGCAGGCTTGGGCTTGTCAGCTAAAGCTGATGATTTTGTTGAAGAATCGATAGCAGAATAAGTTTTGCTAATGCGGTTTATTCAGATCGCAACTTAAAGCGACTGGTGATATGTAGTTCAAAACGCCTCCTTATGGGGGCGTTTTTATAGTGATGAATAACGAGAGATTACAAACATGAGCAATACAATTAGTGCAGTTATGGTTAAGGAGCTGCGTGAGCGGACGGGTTCCGGCATGATGGAATGCAAAAAAGCCTTGGTTGAAACCAACGGTGATATGGAATTAGCCATTGAAAATATGCGTAAATCCGGCTTAGCCAAAGCGGATAAAAAATCAGGTCGTATAGCGGCTGAAGGCATTATTGGCGTAAAAGTCAGTGACGATGGCAAGACAGTCGTTATGGCGGATGTTAACTGCGAAACTGATTTTGTTGCCAAGGCGGATGATTTCGTTAAATTTGTCGGCAGTATCACCACTGCTCTGTTAACTGCATCTGTTAAGACTGACGATGAGTTATCGTCTATGCCGTTAGCTGATGGACAGACGGTTGAAGAATTACGCAGGAGTCTGATTGCTAAATTAGGTGAAAATATAACCGTCAGACGTTTTCAAAAATACCAGACCGCAAGCGGTGGCACAGCGTGTTACCTACATGGCAGCAAAATTGGGGTAATTATTGAGTTGACTGCAGCCGATCCTGAGCTAGGCAAAGACATCGCCATGCACATCGCTGCTAGTAAACCTATTTGTGTGTCTGAAGACGAAGTTTCACCAGAAACTATCGAAAAAGAAAAAGAAATTTTCCGTGCGCAAGCGGCGGAAAGCGGCAAACCTGCCGACATTATTGAAAAAATGGTGGCTGGCCGGATCAGTAAGTTTTTTGGTGAAATTACCTTGTTAGGTCAACCATTTATTAAAGACGACAAGCTAACAATCGCCAAATTAGTGGCATCTAAAGGCAATTCAGTCGTCGGTTTTGCCCGCTTTGAAGTCGGTGAAGGCATCGAGAAAAAAGAAGGCAATTTTGCTGATGAAGTAATGGAGCAAGTAAGAGCCAGTGAAGAGGCAAAGTCAACTGACGATGACGATAGTAACTGATAGTTGATTTTAAGAACATGATCCGTTCACTTGAATACGTTAATTTATCCTAAACCACAAAACATTCATCTGAAAATGTTATGACAAAATTGATCTGCCAAAGAATATTGCTGAAATTGAGCGGTGAAGCGTTAATGAGTGAAGCTGGCGGTAGCATTGATGCCGATATACTCAAGCGCTTGGCTTTGGAAATCATAGAGTTATCCAGCATGGGCATTCAGGTGGGCTTGGTTATGGGCGGCGGCAACATTCTACGTGGCGCTCAAAAAGCTGCTGAAGGTTTGGATCGCGTAACTGGCGACCAAATGGGTATGCTGGCAACTGTGATTAACGCCTTGGCGATGCAAGATGCGATTGAACATTTGGGTCAGCAAGTCAGAGTTATGTCGGCGTTGAAAATCAATCAGGTGTGTGAAGATTACATCCGCCGCCGCGCCGTGCGCCATTTGGAAAAAGGTCGGGTGGTCATTTTTGCGGCGGGTACAGGCAACCCGTTTTTTACCACCGATTCCGCCGCCAGTCTTAGGGCTATCGAAATTAACGCGGAATTGATGATTAAAGCGACTAAAGTTAAAGGGGTGTATTCCGCCGATCCTGAAAAAGTCAAAGATGCGATTTTTTACCCGCGCTTAACGTATGATGAGGCGTTGGATCAACGACTTAACGTTATGGATACAACGGCATTGGTATTATGCAGAGACAATAACGTCCCCATGCGGGTGATGAATATTTTTGAACAGGGCGCAATAAAAAGATTGATGTTGGGCGAAGAGATAGGTTCGCTTATTGAACGAGGAACGTAAGATGATTAGTGATATTCAACAGAGTGCGGCTACTCGGATGGGTAAAAGTATTGAAGCCATGAAACATGAGTTTTCCAAAATCAGGACGGGGCGCGCGCACCCCAGTTTGCTGGATCAAATTACCGTCTCGTACTACGGTAACGAATCGGCTTTGTCGCAAGTTGCTAATATAGCGGTAGAAGATGCGCGGACATTGACCATTACGCCTTGGGAAAAAGCGATGGTTCAGGCGATAGAAAAAGCTATATTAAAATCCGATTTGGGCTTGAATCCTGCCACTAATGGCATGGTGATTCGTATCCCATTGCCTTCGCTTACTGAAGAACGCCGCCGGACTCTGGTAAAAGTCGTTAAAAATGAAGCCGAGAATGGTCGCGTTGCTATCCGAAATATTCGTCGTGATGCCAATGCAGAAATTAAGGAAGCAATGAAAGAAAAACTGATTTCGGAAGATGAAGCCCATAGTGGTGAAGAAAAAATTCAAAAATTAACCGATCAGTACGTCAAAGAAGTCGAGAAATTGTTGGAAGCCAAAGAAGCCGACCTGTTGTCGATTTAGCAAGGAAGACCAATGGCTGCTGCTGATAATCCTAGTTTGGCAACCGAAAATGGTATTCCGCGCCATGTAGCGATTATTATGGACGGCAATGGCAGATGGGCACAAAAAAGATTTATGCCGCGTGCGTTCGGTCATCAAGCGGGTGTTAAAGCGGTCAGAAAAATCGTTGAACACTGCGCTGAATTAGGAGTTGAGGTGCTAACCTTGTTCGCCTTTAGCAGCGAAAACTGGCGTCGCCCCAAAGAAGAAGTCACCTTGTTAATGTCGCTGTTTGTTGAAACGCTGCAAAGTGAAATCAACACGCTCGATAAAAATGGCATTTGTTTGCGGTTTATCGGCGATAGATCGGCTTTCCCCGATATTTTGCAAGCTAAAATGGCAGAATGGGAAGCGCAAACAAAAAACAACCAAGCATTAACTGTAGTGATTGCTGCTAACTATGGTGGTCATTGGGATATGTGCCAGGCGTTTCAGAAAGTTGTTGATAAAATGGCGGCGGGAGAATTAAGCAAACAACCCATTAGTTCACCATTAATAAGCGAACACCTATCTACCGCTGGCTTGCCAGACCCTGACCTTTTTATAAGAACTGGGGGGGAGAAACGGGTAAGTAACTTTTTGCTATGGCAATTAGCGTATACAGAACTCTATTTTACAGAAACACTCTGGCCGGATTTTGACCAGAATTCATTAGACGATGCCATCAGTAGTTTTAAAGGTCGCCAGCGGCGCTTTGGACATACGGGTGAGCAAATACTCAATAAATCCGCTTCACTTTAACCTTAGACAATAAAAAAATGTTATTACAGCGCGTAATTACGGCCGCCATTTTGGTGCCTTTAGTCGTCATGGCAGTATTTCAATTGCCAGGGGAATATTTCACTTTGGTGTTTGGCATTATTATTTTGATGGCCGCATGGGAATGGGCGCATCTTATTGGCATTAACCCGCCTTACAAGAAATACTTATTTCTACTAAGCCTAATTGTGCCGATGTTATGGTTACATTTCTGGACACAATTTCTTGAAGGCTTGCAATATGTCATCGAAACTGGACAGCAAGACATTTATCAATACGTCAAAAAAGTGGGTTGGACATCCATTAGCACGTTCATGGAATACCTTAATATACCGGATGTTAGGTTATATTCGGGCGTATTAGAGTGGTTTGTGATTCCAGCGGTGATTTTTTGGGTGTTGGTTATGATACTCATCAAACACTCGCCTACAGGCGTACTTCAGTTGGAATTAAAGCCGCGTAACAAGGCATTAATTGGTTGGTTTATTTTGCTGTCTGCGTGGTTGTTTTTAGTCCGTCTCAGAATTCTTTACGGCGCAGAAATGACGATGTATTTCTTGGTGCTGATCTGGGCAGCCGATATTGCCGCTTATTTCGTCGGAAAAAAGTTCGGCAAAGCAAAGCTAGCGCCTGAAATTAGCCCAGGCAAAACCATGGCGGGTTTTTATGGTGCATTGGTGGCAGGTCTAGTCTGTGGCGTTTTATTATGCCTGATTTACGGCTTCCCACTGATGAACGCTTCTGACGTGGTATTACTGTCGATATTGACGGTATTAATTTCAATATTCGGTGACTTATTCTTTAGCGTGGTCAAACGTCAAAGTGGTGTGAAAGAAAGCGGTTCAATATTGCCTGGACATGGCGGAATTCTTGATAGGATAGACAGCCTGATTGCCGCAACACCGTTTTTCTACGCCGGTATCTACTTGATTTACAGAATAATTGAAGATGCTCAAGCCACGGGTGCGGCTGGATGAAGGGGCTTTGCATCTTGGGAGCAACGGGTTCAATCGGCGTAAGCACTCTGGATGTTGCAGCGCGACATCCGCAGCTTTACAAAATTGTAGCGTTAACGGCAAACACGAACGTTGATGATTTATTCGAACAATGCCTCGTACACCATCCTCAGTATGCGGTAGTTGTAGACGAGGGCAAAGCTGAGGAATTTCAGAATAAAATCAGCAATTCTGCCGTAGCCGATATTAAAGTACTGACAGGTGCAAAAGCACTGGAAGAAGTTGCTACCCTGGACGAGGTGGATTCGGTGATGGCTGCAATCGTCGGCGCGGCGGGTTTGTTGCCCAGTCTTGCCGCCGCAAAAGCCGGAAAAACCGTGCTACTCGCCAATAAAGAAGCCTTGGTCATGTCCGGCGATATTTTCATGGACGCGGTTACGGCATCAGGCGCACATTTGTTGCCCATTGATAGCGAACATAACGCCATCTTCCAATGTATGCCAGCCCATTATCAAACAGGCACGGACGGCAAACAGGTCAGGCGCATCCTGTTGACCGCATCGGGCGGACCGTTTCGCGAAATGCCGGTAGAGCTTATGGCTGATGTCACGCCCGAACAAGCCGTTGCCCACCCCAACTGGGATATGGGCAAAAAAATCTCCGTGGATTCGGCGACCATGATGAACAAAGGTCTGGAAATGATCGAAGCCTGCTTGTTGTTCAATATGTCGCCAGACCAGATACAAGTCGTTATCCATCCCCAAAGCGTCATCCATTCCATGGTCGATTATGTCGATGGCACTGTGCTAGCGCAAATGGGCAATCCCGACATGCGGATACCCATCGCCCATGCAATGGCGTGGCCGGAACGCTTTGATTCAGGTGCCAAGCCGCTTAATATCTTTGATGTCCGACGGATGGATTTTGAAGAGCCGAATCTTGAGCGTTTCCCGTGTCTGCGCTTGGCCTACAAAGCGATCAATGCAGGCGGGACAATGCCTACCGTACTCAATGCCGCAAATGAGATAGCCGTCGAAGCCTTCCTGGATAGACGGGTAAAATTCACTGATATTCCCGTTATTATCGAGCAATGTATGGATATTATCGCCGTTGCAGTAGCGGACACCTTGGCGGTTATATTGGATCACGACCAACAAGCTAGGGTTGTTGCCAAACAGATTATTGCTGATATGGTTAGTTGATGGATTTTTTGCATACCCTGTTTTTTTTCATCGTCGCCGTAGGCATTCTGGTTTCATTTCATGAATTCGGACACTTCTGGGTTGCGCGTAAAACTGGGGTAAAGGTATTACGGTTTTCCGTGGGTTTTGGCAAAGTGCTATGGTCTCACCAAAAAACGCCCAATGATACCGAATATGTCTTATCCGCAATCCCCTTAGGAGGCTACGTTAAGATGGTCGATGAACGCGAGGGCGCAGTCAAACAGGAAGACCTGCCTTTTGCCTTCAATCGCCAATCGTTATGGGTCAGGACTGCGATAGTCGCGGCAGGCCCGACATTCAATCTGATACTAGCAATCGCCCTGTTTTGGGGTGTGTTGGTACTGGGCGAAACGGGTCTGAAACCTGTGTTAGGTGAAGTAAAACAAGGCACGTTTGCTGCGACAGCGGGATTTGTTGAAGGCGAAGAGATCATTTCCGTTAATGAAAAAGCCACCAAAACCTGGACGGAGGCAATGGGTACTATCGTTACCTCTGCAATGGATGGCGATCCAAGCATTAAGGTTAAGGTAAAAAACCTTGCTGATGAACAGAATGAGCGAGTTCTGACATTTACTGAAAACGATACACAAGATTCCGAGAAGCTCTTCGACCGTTTAGGTTTCAAGCCGTGGTCACCGAAGATAAAGCCAATTCTCAATGAAGTACTTCCTAATGGCGCAGCCTTAGCTGCTGGCCTAAAAAAAGACGATTTAATCATCAGTGCAGACGGCAAACCGATAGTCGATTGGATGCAATGGGTAGATTACGTAAAAAAACGCCCTGATATTACGATCAGCGTAATCGTAGAACGCCAAGGAATACGCTTAACCTTGCCGATAACGCCAAAAAGTGAGCAAAATGGCGAGGAAACTGAAGGTAAAATTGGAGCTTCCGTCGTTATGCCGGAAGGCTTGATGAAATCCATGACGGTCGAATATTCCTTATCACCGTTTGATGCTATACCAGAAGCATTCAAAACGACTTATGATTATTCCATAATGACTTTGAAGATGATGGGCAAAATGCTTATCGGCAAGGCATCTGTCAAGAATTTGAGCGGACCCATCAGCATTGCTCAAATTGCTGGACAGTCAGCCAGCATGGGGCTGGTGTATTTCATTAGATTCATGGCATTGGTCAGCGTAAGTTTAGGTGTACTAAATTTATTGCCCATACCTGTACTCGATGGTGGTCATTTGCTGTTTTTTGGTGTCGAAGCCATCAAAGGCAGTCCAGTTTCAGAAAAAATACAAATTTTTTTCCAGCAAATTGGTATGGCATTGTTAATGCTGCTGATGGTAACGGCAGTAGTTGTTGATGTACAACGCTTGTTTGATTAAAAAACCCCGAATTAGTTACCTTTCGCTCTGATGTTGAAGGACTTAAAATTAGATCGTATATGTGCAAAATTTTATCGTCATTATCTGAACGAATTGCAAGCCAATAACTCCTAGCCTCTAATCATTTCACTTTTCACCTGAGAAACTCTATGAAAAAAATCACCCAGATCACCGGATTATTGCTGTTAATCTTGATGCTTCCTTTTGCCAACGCAGACGAAGCGGCAATCAAGCAGTCATTAGGCAAATCCATGCCGACCGCAAAAATCGAATCCATCAAACCGTCTGAAATCAAAGGCGTATACGAAGTTGTACTAGGCTCCAGCATCTATTACGTATCCGAAGACGGCAAGTATTTGCTGCAAGGGCGCTTGGTTGATGTGGCAAACCGCACGGATCTGACAGAGCAAAAACTGGGTGCAACCCGTAAATCGGCATTAGAAAGAATGGGCGTGGACAATATGATTGTGTTCAAACCCAAAATAGGCAAATACAAGGTGTCTATCTTCACGGACATTGATTGTGGTTATTGTCGTAAACTGCATTCCGAAATCGACCAATACCTAGCGGAAGGCATCACCATCCAATATCTGTTCTTCCCAAGAGCTGGCAAAGGTTCAGATTCTTACGATAAAGCCGTCTCAGTCTGGTGTGCTAAAGACCGCAACGCGGCGTTAACAGAAGCGAAAAAAGACCAGAAGCTGGAAAAGAAAACCTGCACCAATCCAATTGATAAGCACATGCAATTGGCTGCCGAATTTGACGTGAAAGGCACCCCCATGATTGTCACCGAACATGGCAATATCTATCCGGGTTATTTGCCGGCTAAGGAATTGGTTCAGGCATTGCAAAGCGAGAAAACTGCACGATAGAGTTTTTTCAGGCTTAGTTGAGGCACGAAACCCAGCGTTTACCGCCGCCGCCCCTGCTGGGTTTCCGTAAACTCCAACCCAGCCTACTTCAGATTAACCCCTTCCCCCTTGAGGGAGAAGGCTGGGATGAGGGGATTAAAAAACCACGACATTCCTGATTCTCCTCACCCCAACCCTCTCCAGCAGGAGAGGGAGCAATGTGGCAATTATCATATTGCGTAGGCAAGGCTGGGGCACGAAGCCCAGCTTTTACCCATCCGATCAATATTTTGCGCCAATTGGGGGCAGAGTTAAACCAATTATTGCCAATTGCACCCAATATCCCCCCTAGGGTGGGTGTAAGCAACACGATTGTTTGTTATGTTGATGCCGTAGTCACAGGAGGAAAAAACAAATCATAGAAACAAACAAATAACCGAAATGTACTAATTACACTAATAATTTTGGGAGCTAATACTATGAATATCAATATAAAAACAAATCTAACAGGCACTGACAAGCACAAGTGCCGTAGCCTTGCCGCGCTTGCGTTGGCGGGTGTGCTCGGTTCACTGGGCATGGCAAATACCGCGCAGGCTGCCCCGATTTACCAGACGGGGTTTGAGAATCCGCCGTTTGTGGCTAATCTGACGTTGCCGAGTCAAGATGGCTGGGTTGTCGGAGGCACTCCTGAAGGCCTCCTCAGCCCTACCGCCGCAGTCATTTCCACTAACAGGCCGCGCCAAGGGCAACAGTCAGTGCTGGTGTCAGGTGCAAATTTGATACATCAGGACTTTGTTAACTCAGTCACAGGAGGATATTACGATGCCATAGGCTCTTACCGGAAGACGGTTGACTATGATACGAGAGGAACGAAGACCGTGCGCGTTTCGGCGCATGTTCGGGTGGATGGTCGGCTGACTAGTGGCAATAACTTCTTCTCAGCCAGCTTCGGGAGCAGAGGTGCAGACATTGCCTCTACTAATGGCGGAGATACAACGGGCAACGGTGAAATTACGATTTCGTCAGATGGGCATGTCTACGGGGCTACTGGCAACGATAATGTTCCGGTTTTTCTAGCCAGCAAACGCATCGAGCTAGGCGAATGGCATAATCTGGCAGTGGAGACCAATTTTGCCACTCGTAAAATGACTTTCTTTGTAGACGATGACTGCTTGGGTTCTTTTCCTTTTGTTTCTGGCTTCACGGGTAACTTTGTACGGCGAGGAGGCATGGTAGTGTATGCCGCACCTGACACAGCTACCCTCCATAAAGCTAACTACAGAGCGCGATATGACCAATACAGTATTAAGACAGTTACGCCGGAAAAATGTAGAGTTCATCGTTAAGCTCTGTAGTTCTGTAGGCTGGGTTGAAGCCTTAGGGGAAACCCAGCACATAGTCCAGGAGACCATGATTGCTGAGTTAACCAACGACCACCACGGATGGTGGGAGTGCAGACAATGCTACGGAATCATTGCTGCCCCAGCCTACAAACCAAAAATGGTTATTTTTCGTTCCCACGCTCCGGCGTGGAAATGCCGATAGAGACGCTCTGCGTCCCATACCGCTGGAGCGGTACAAAACGCATTTCCACGCCGGAGCGCCACTGCCCACAGTTAAGCGTTGAGACCTCTTCCGCCTGGAGTACAAACCTAGGTTTGCACTCCGGCATTCGCTGTTTGTAAGGAATCAAAAAACATGTTTTTTGACTCCGTATTTCTTAACTGTGGGCAGCTCATTGGTTGGTTGAAGCCTTAGTGGAAACCCAGCACATAGCCCAACGGAGGCCATGATTGCTGGGTTTACCAACCCAGCCTACAGGTTGTCAGGTGCATTCCATGCACCAAAAACGACAAATGCACTGCTTATGAAATTGGTATTATTAGTCAAATACCGAGATTTTTATCGTTCCCACGCTCCGGCGTGGGAATGCCGATAGGGACGCTCTGCGTCCCGTACCGCTGGAGCGGTACAAAACTCATTCCCACCACGCTGGATGTCACTGCCCACAGTTAAGCATTGAGACCCCCTATCACCTGGAACACAAACCTAGGTTTGCACTCCGGCATTCGCTGTTTGTAAGGAATCAAAAAACATGTTTTTTGACTCCGTATTTCTTAACTGTGGGCAGCTCATTAGTTGGTTGAAGCCTTAGTGGAAACCCAGCACATAGCCCAACGGAGGCCATGATTGCTGGGTTTACCAACCCACCCTTATATCTTGATTCTGAGCTCTCAAAAGGTCAGAATCCCCGGTTGATCATCGGGAGGGTAACGGGGAAGTCGTACCCATCCTTAGGCTTAAAGCCTGTCTCGTAGATTGAACTCCCCGCTATCCGTACTCGTCATTGTAGTTCGAAC
>NZ_CBAROL010000017.1:0-45483 GCF_964779595.1 Methyloglobulus sp. | reverse complement strand
AAGAAACACCTTAGCTGCTAACTTTTTGGAAAATAATATAATTTTCATAGCTTCTATGAGCCATTGACAATTTGAATGCTGGCTTTTTAGCAAAAATATAAGCTAAGAGTTACGGCTATGTTTGTTCTGAAATTTGAATGTTCGCGTTTTAAACAGTCGCAGAATTCAACCACAGGTCGTGTTTATTGCACATACTGAGGGCGTATATAGCACCGCTGTAATTTTCCAAAGTGAATGTTGATATTGCGGCTTTATCCTTGTCTGGATTGAACAGGTGTTCGTCTAAAAATTTATAGTTTTGGTCTAACAAGACATGTTTGACGATGTAATGTTCGTAGCTTTTCATTTCGTGCGAGGTGACGACTTTTATGGTTATGTTGCTACCGGCTTTTTCTATGCCGATGCTGGGTAAATGTCCGGCAACCTTATCTTTCCAGCGGCCTGGCGATTCTTTGGTGTAATAAATATCGCTTACTGGCGGTAGTTTTACGTTTTTTGCTAAAGCCAATGTCGGTGTAATGAGGGTTGTACCTAAGCCGACTGCACTCAATCTGATAAAATCACGACGTTCCATAGCATTTCCTCTTGGTTGATGATCCCCATCTCGTTAGTAGAGAAGGATTATTGCCCTGCCGCTAATTTTAACCCAGTTAACGGCATTGTTCGCGTTTATTCGCTCCCCGCACTTTGATAGGCATTTTTTCGGGTTTTCAGGGATTTTAGCCATTCACGGACATTCTTTAAGCCATTCATGACTGGCGCGGCTCCACCAATCGCAACAGCATCCACTAAGCAGTACCAAGCTGCCACGCCGCTGGGCGGATTGCCTTGCGTCCAACCCAACACCGGATCAATCGCAGCCCATTTCCAGGTGCCAACGGCTGTTCCGATAAGCTCTAGCCATGTGGTGATGAAGAAAGCAGCAAGGTACACCATCGGTGAACGACCTTTAAACAGGTAGACCAAAAACACGCAAAACAGCATGACACCAACGGCATCGCCCTGATCTGGAATGCCGCTAATCCCCCACAATGACCACGCCCCGCAGACTGTGACTACAAACTGGGTGATTTCCCGTGCATATCGTAGGAATAATCCTGACCGCGCCAAGGCGACGGCGGTTAAATAAACCATGCCGTGTCCGGGAGGTACGTAAGCGGGGACATTATGGAATCGGTAAGTGTAACCACCCATGAAGGGGGAGGCGAAATGTTCACCTATCGTGGCAAAAATCACCGCTATGCCGACTTGCACCCTGACATCAATGGGTTCGCCCAACAGTAAAGCTATAAGAAATACCCAGCCACAAACGCCTAACGCATTTTGTTTTTCTATCGCCGCATGTGCATCGCTCAACAAACAAATGGCTACACACACAAAGGTGAACACTGCGATGAAATAATCCCGCCTGTTATGGGAATAGGCGACGTTTAGCGCTGGAAAATGGCGTAACACAATGATTAATAGTTATAAATTAAAGTAAAAAGGCGTTACCAATGTCAGTTTTAATATTGTCAGATCAAATAAACAACCAAGCAACGACTAAATATCGACAAAACTTGCCTAGCATTATAATTAAAAATGCCGACAATAAAGGCAACTTTAACCAACCGCCAGCAAAACATAAGGCATCACCAACAATAGGTAGCCAGGAAAAAAACAACACCCATATTCCTTTTGACTTAACAGTAGCCAAGGCTTTTTGCTTATCAGCCGATAACAACGTTGCAAGTGGATATTTTTTTGCCGCCAACATGCCTAATCCCCACGTAGTCATTGCACCTAAGGTATTGCCAACAGTGGCAGCTACGAGCAGTTGATCTATGCGATATGTTCCTGTCGAAGCCATATAAGCCAAAACCGCTTCAGATCCCCCAGGTGCAATAGTCGAAGAGATAAAGGCACTCAGAAACAACTCCCAAAGTCCCATGATTATTAATGGCTCTCAGTTACCAAAAAAGGTTACCCAAAAAAAGCCCCGCAAGGCTGTTGCAGGGCTTTTTGTGCCGATCATGTTTACTTGCTCGGCAGGATTTTATTTTTAGATGAAAAGATGAGACTAATTATTCGGGAACACAGACCTTTGATAAAGCTTATTAATACTCTCAATAAATCAAAACTATATGTTGTAACTTCCGCAACGCTTTTGCCCTGAAATTTTCTACCCATTAAGGCGCATACTATCAGACCAATTGCCAAGCCGATGACGGTAGTACCCGAAACAAACGAATCAGTTTGAGCCGCCGCCGCTATTTTACCGGCTTTTTTGGCAGCCTCTGTTGCTGCTAATGCCACATTCGCGGCTTCAATGTCCGACTCTGTGACTTTCGCCGCAGCAAAAACTTCCGGCAGTCCAGCGTTGTAATCATCTTGATTGATAGGTGCTGTCACACCTGGAATGCTGGGTAAATCACCATCGCCACCACCAACCTTCAACTGCGCTTTCATGCCCTTTTCCATGTGCTGGGCTATGTCGCAATGAACCAGATAGGTTTTATCGCCAGGAGGAAGTATCAAAGTGCCAGAAATCTTAGCAGGACCAGACACTTCCAGATGGAACATACCTTTTGGATACATATACTTAGGTAAGCCGTGCATCATCCATTGATGACGGATCTTATCTTCGTTGATGAAGTGTATAGTCAGTTTAGTACAGGGTTTGAAGTCAAATTCCTGAGTATCAAACGCAAACATTCTGCCAGGAAACTTCTCAGCATATTTATGTCCAGCATGGACGGTCACTTCCTTGGTTTCGGAAATACTGTCGCAACCACCGGGCAGTTTATCAGTATTTTGACCCATAACCATGCCGCCAGACATTTCCATTAAATGTCCATCACCATGATCCATAAGCATTTTGGTATGATCTTCTAGCTCTTCTGCCAGCACTGGAGCAGAAAACAAAACAGATAACAACCCAACCGATAAAAACTTCAGCATTTTTGTATAACCCCTACTACCCTCTGTGTTGGTTTGGCGCAGCCTGACTGCTTTTAGAACAACTCAAGCTGAACCAACCACCTATAAAATATAACTAAACCTTTTCTTTCCTGCCTATGATCTTATCCACTTCTCTTCTGAACGTTGCATTGTACAAGTACAATACATACGCACCCGCAGCCCCAGCGAGTAGATATAAGAACATCTTGCTTTTTGATGCAGCAGGGCCGCCGCCAGCCGAAAAGCTCATGTGGACATCTTTTCTTTCGCCTTGGTCAGGAACCAAAGTAATGTGAATCAGATATTTACCAGCTTCTGGCACACCATTAGGCATTTTCAACTCAACAGTACCTTTTTTATGTTTTGCTTTTTCAAGGAAAAACACCCTTGTGCCTTCTGGCTCTTTGGTTACTTCAAACTCAACGGTATCGTTTTTATATTTTTGGTCTTGATAATCGAATACCAAAATGGTGGCTTCTTTTTCCCTAGGTAAACTGGCGCAGAACTCTTCCGCTGGAAAAGCGACTGGTTGATAAGCCGTGTAATGTATCCAATGGTCTGGTTCTAACTCAAACTTACATTGGTCGGTATCTGTGCCTTTAGCGCCACCGTGCGCCCACACTGAAGCTGAGAAAAGTGCTGCAAGCACTCCAAGGGAAATCTTTTTAACTAATTGTGACGTGTTCATAATGTCTCGCACCTTCCAGTCTTATTATAATGAATATGTTTTTTAAAAAAACATCGACCTTGTCCGTAAATCTAAGTTTACATTAAACAAAATACCTGCCATTTTCTGTTCGTCAATAGCGAGGCTGCACTCTAGCACATCAACCAAGACAAATAAAGAACCCCAATCAAAGTATTAAGGCTTACTTGATCTATATCAATTCCGCCTTCCCGTCTTGCCATCCTCCCGCCCTTCTCGTAGACTTAACCCCGAAATAATCAAACGGAGCTTCCAAAATATGTCATCTCTGACAACCTCAAAAGCCTGGATCGCGTTACAAGAACATTATCAAGAAATCCAAAGCCATTCGATGCGTGATGCTTTTGCACAAGAACCGGATCGTTTTAAGCAATTTTCCCTGCATTTGAATGACATCTTATTTGATTATTCTAAAAATAGAATTACCGATCAGACCTTGCCTTTACTGATAAACCTTGCCAGACAAGCGGATCTGCAACCCAAAATCCAGGCAATGTTTTCGGGCGTAGAGATTAACACCACCGAACACCGTTCGGTACTGCATACCGCGTTAAGAAACCGGAGTAACCGCCCAGTTTATGTCGATGGACAAGATGTTATGCCGGACATCAATGCCGTATTAGCCAAGATGCGTAGCTTTTGTCACCGTGTTCGATCCGGTGAATGGAAAGGTTACACCGGCAAAATCATCACAGATATTGTCAACATCGGCATAGGTGGCTCTAGCCTGGGACCCAAGATGGTTTCCGCAGCACTTACGCCGTCCAGTTCACCAACTTTGAATGTCCATTACGTCTCCAATATCGACGCGGCTGATCTGTTAAGTACATTAAACACCTTATTACCCGAAACCACCTTGTTTGTTATCGCCTCAAAATCTTTTGGTACGCAAGAAGCGATGGTCAATGCAAAATCTGCACGAAAATGGTTTCTTGACCTTGTTAATGACACGTCAGCGGTTGCCAAACATTTTGTCGCCATCTCCACCAACACCGAACTCGTGCAGGATTTTGGCATCGACACCGACAATATGTTTGAACTGTGGGATTGGGTAGGTGGACGTTATTCGCTGTGGTCAGCGGTTGGCTTGTCGATTGCCTTACATGTGGGCATGGACAATTTTGAAGACTTATTGCAAGGTGCTTTTGAAGCTGACGAACATTTCCGCAATACGCCTTTTGAGCAAAATATCCCTGTAATCATGGGCTTGCTAGGCATTTGGTACAATAATTTTTTCGGCGCTCAATCTTACGCGCTGTTGCCTTATGACTATTCCATGCGTTATTTTTCCGATTATCTGCAACAAGGTGATATGGAAAGCAACGGCAAAAGCGTTGACAATAATGGTAAAAAACTCGATTACGATACCGGACAGATCATCTGGGGACAGCAAGGTACCAACGGTCAACACGCTTTTTACCAACTGATCCACCAAGGTACCAAACTGATCCCTTGTGACTTTCACGCAGCAGCGAACAGTTTTTATGACCTGCCAGAACACCACGAAATCCTGGTTTCAAATTTCCTTGCCCAGCCAGAAGCATTGATGCGCGGCAAAACTGCCGAGGAGGTCATGCAAGAACTAACACCGGAACAACGCACCGATTCTGTGTTGGTTGCATCGAAAGTATTTGACGGCAATAAACCTTCTAACTCATTCTTATATAAACAATTAACGCCAAAAACACTGGGTTCGTTGCTGGCATTTTATGAGCATAAAATTTTTGTGCAAGGCATTATCTGGAACATCAATTCCTTCGACCAAATGGGCGTGGAACTCGGAAAAGTACTCGCCAAAGTTATCCAACCTGAGCTTAGAAACGATGAAGTTACCCAAAGCCACGACTGCTCCACTAATGGCCTTATCAACGCATATAAAAAATTACGGCAAACTTGACTCGACAACGCCAACTGATTATTGGATGTGTAGTATTTCTCATTGTCGCCAGCTTATTTGCAATTTTTCCGCAAAATAAGCTGGGAAGAATCCAGCGTTCGGGAACTTTACACATACTAACCCGCGTTGATCCGACCACCTATTACCAAAGCCCTCAAGGTTTTTCTGGTCTTGAATATGATCTGGTAACGTTATTTGCCGACCATATCGGCGTTAAAGCCAAGTTTGAAGTCGCTAAAACCTTTAGCAGTCTTTTAGATGAGATTAGCATTGGCAAAGCCGATATAGCCGCTGCTGGTCTTACCATTACCGAGCAGCGCAAGCACAACATGCGTTTTGCACCGGCGTATCATGAAGTCACCGAGCAAGTCGTTTACCGCTCCGCTCATCGTAGACCTAAAACAATCAATGACTTGGACAAAGGCATATTGGAAGTTGCCAACGGCACCAGCCATATAAATAGCCTAAGCGTTTTAAAGCAAAACAACCCCAAGCTCGAGTGGACGGTCAACAATGAACTGGATACCAACGGCTTGCTGTACTTGCTACATGAAGGTCTTATCGACTATACCGTTGCCGACTCCAACCAGATTTTGCTTATCCGCCGTTTTTATCCCGCCTTAAATATCGCTTTCGATGTCAGCACGCCGCAGCAACTGGCTTGGGCATTGCCACTTTCCGAAGATACCAGCCTGTTCGACGAAGTTGAGCGGTTTTTTAAGCGTATTACCGCCGATAAAACCCTCGCGCAGCTTATCGAAAAACATTACGGTCATGCTAGCAGCCTCAATTACGTCGATAACTGCACCTTCAGGGAACACCGTAAAAGTAGGCTTCCGCAATATCAACAATATTTTGACACCGCCGCTAAAGAGCATGAAATAGACTGGCGCTTGCTTGCTGCCATCGGCTATCAAGAATCGCATTGGCTGGATAATGCCGTATCGCCGACTGGGGTTGAAGGCATCATGATGCTCACCAACGACACCGCCAAACTGCTCAACATCAAAAATCGCCGAGACCCAGTGGAAAGCATCAAAGGTGGTGCGCGTTATTTCAAGCAACGTATACAAGTGATGTCCGAAGACATACCCGAACCGGATCGCACCTGGTTTGCCTTGGCATCTTACAATGTCGGCACTGGGCATCTGCATGATGCACGGATAATCACGCAGAAATTGGGCGGTGATCCCAATAAATGGATGGATGTCAAAAAACGCCTGCCCTTGCTGGCACAACCCAAGTGGTACCAAAAAACCCAATACGGCCAAGCCCGTGGCGGTGAACCCGTGCAATACGTCGAAAACATACGTGGTTATTACGACTTGCTGGTTTGGCTGACTGAAGAAAACCAGATTAAGAAGAATGCGATGGAAACCGAAAAAATGGCTGAGGAAAGTCAGACGGCGGAGGCTATCCCGACTCCGTTATATTGAATATAAATTGGTGGTTGGTGGGCTGGGTTGAGGTACGAAACCCAGCACAAGCAGTAATAGCTGGGCTTACCAACCCAGCCTTAAGTTAAGAAATACGGAGTCAAAAAACATGTTTTTTGATTCCTTACAAACCGCGAAAGCCGGAGTGCAAACCAAGGTTTGTACTCCAAGTTAAAGAGGTCTCAACGCTTAACTGTGGGCAGTGACGCTACGGCATGGGTTTATAAATTTACTTGACAGCATTAGCCAATAGCCGTAGGCTTCGCGTTAGATTTTTACCTAACCTTTGGAGTTAATATGAAGTCTTTAAAAATGATGTTGTTTTTGGTGGTGTGTTTAGGTGGCTGGAATGCTCAGGCTGCTGGGATAGTGGCAGAAGATTATTCTGTGGATCGTTTCACCGACCTAGGAGGGGAGAAAATTCGCTGGGAACAAGGGACTTTATTTGTTAAACAAGGATTCATACCACAAACTAGCTTAGATACTTCTTTTGCAAGCTTTGGGCTTACACAAGAGGTAGTGAACGCAATTAATGGAAAATTTGTAGATACTCTAGCACTCTGGACTTCTTTTTCCAATATACCTAATTATTCTCTCAGAAACTTTACTCGCTCCGTAGAAACCTATTCGATTGATGGCGTTCCTAATGTCTTAGTCAGCCTGTCAGGTGCAGGGGGGGGGCAACCGTCAAAACACCAAAAGTTTCAATCTCCGCCGTCGATCCCCAAGCAACCGAAACTGCTGGCGACACAGCACAGTTTTTGGTTGCCCTCAACGCACCAACAACCCACAATATCAGGGTTAAGCTAGACATTTCTGGTAAGGCTACAAATCGCAAAGACTATCAAAGGATTGCTCGCGCCCTGCTAATACCCGCAGGTAACGTTTCAGGTATTATCGAAATAGAACCCAATGACGACATCAAGCGTGAAGGCACAGAAAAAGTCATTATTAAATTAGCGCGTGAGGGAATTAGGGGCTATACCGTAAAACGTGCCGTCGCCAGTGTTAGTATTATAGATAATGACTAAGTAACATACTGAATAACATCAGCTATATCTCAAAAACCGTCCAATTGGGCGGTTTTTTTTGTCTGACGACCATCAAAACCTTTTCCCCAACATTTGCCTAAGTGCCTGAGCCTTAGCGTTTAAGCCGAGTGCGTTGGCTTATTGACAAAAAAAGTTCTCAATGATAATTTTTTTACCCCCAAATGAACTTTAGACGATTTTTTGTGATTTACGGTTAATGCAGGAATATCAAATTTGTTGAAAACTTGCGATACTAATACTTTACATTTTAGCCAAGAGACGAAATGGTCTTTAATAATACACTACGCATAACCACAGTTGCCATAATGCTTACTCTGAGTTATTTGGGAATAGCAGAGGCTGCGACTATATCGGTTGATTGCCGCTTCGAGAATAGGGTTGATCGGTTACGCTCAAAAGCAACAGTGCGTGGATACGGTCTTCCACGGGGTAGTAAGTACTATGCCAAGATACGCTCAGGTTCCAGCGGGGTTTGGGTATCTTCCAAACCGAAATCTGGTCGCCGATTAGAGTTTGAATTCGATAGCCACACGGATGAAATAGGAAAGACAATAATCCCAGATAGCTTTCTCAGTGATGGAGTCGTTGTCGCCGTGATACGTAAATTTAAAAAGAATGGCAAAGTTGCAGATAATAGTTCAACTTGTGAAGTTAGGAATAAATAGTGGCAAACAATTTTATGGCACAAAAAATACCTTTTACCACTAACAGAGTCGTTTATTTTGTAGCACTTATTTTGGCACTTAGCCTGGATGTCACAAGTGTTGCAAGCGCGGCATCCCTTACCGTGCAATGCAAAATTGGCGGTGCGCGTTCAAGTGTTGCTATGCGTAGTACGGGAGCAAAGGGCAGATACTTTGTAAAGATATTCTCCGGTGATTCAGAAATACAATAGGTAGAGAAAGTTGCGAACAGCAAGGGCGTAATTGACTTTAAATTCGATAGCAGCGATACCTTTATTCAAAAAAATCAAGGTATAACCAAAATTGAATCAGATTTTATTAAAAAAAGGTCTGTTGTTGGCGTTATGCGTAAAGCTGGAACGTTCGCCCATGTTGGTGGAGTTAGTACAACATGCAGATCCAGGAAGATCAATCCACTCCTGCCCAAATAAAGTCAGATTTGTATCAAAACTGGAAAAAACAGACGCTTTGGTATTAGCAAAAGTCTGAAGATCGCCAGAGAAGTACAAATACGTGCAAATTTGAAATAGTTATAAAATTTTTTCTGCTCCAAACTGAAGTCTTAATTCAAAAATATATTTTATAACTATATGTTATTTAATGCTATTTATAAAAATCACTCCGCTATAACTAGCTTCCTCTTCAAAAAAATACAAATTGCTTAAAAAATTTAATATTTTTTTAAGCTTCGATTGAACCTTTCATTGTTTTTTTGGAATTAACTATCAAAGTTAATCTATTTGGTCTATTTTTAATGAAAGCTCTTGCTGTAATCACACAATCTTTTGCAGGTACGCCATTGAGTACACAACAAAATGGTCAGCAAATGCGCGATGCCGATTTAATAGCGCGTCTCTGCAATGCGGATGAGCAGGCGCTTGAGCAGCTTTACCATCATTATTACACCCGTTTATTTCGATTTATTGCTCGTGTTACCCGCCGTGATGATTTGATTGATGAAATCATCAACGATGTTATGTACGTCGTTTGGGAAAAAGCCGCCAGCTACAATCCGCAGTGTAAACCTTCCGCTTGGATTTTCGGCATCGCCTTTAATAAGGCCAGGCAAGCCGCACGCAATGCTGATCGCTCTGAAGAGGTATCGCTAGATGACATCGACGAGGATAGCTCTTGGCTCGGCAAACAAGATGCCGAGTTTGGTCAGTTAGAATTTGATGACTGGTTGGTGTCTGCATTAGGTCAATTATCACCTGAACATCGTGCGGTTATTGAGCTCACTTATTATGAAAGCCTAAGTTACGGTGAAATTGCGACCATTATGGACTGCCCTGAAAATACCGTAAAAACCCGAATGCACCACGCCCGTAAAAATCTGGCAGTGATCTTGGCCTCAACGAACGACAGTTCGTCTCACACAAACTGAAAGTTCAGGAGCTTATGATGAAAAATATCGATAGTAAATCTTACTCTGCACATCAAGAACTTTCTCAGTTGCTGCCTTGGTTTGTTAAGAAAACCCTGCAAGGTGCTGAACTAAAAGCCGTTGAGAGTCACCTGTCTGTTTGCCTTACCTGTAAACGCGAGGTCGTCCAATTACAGAAATTGGCGCAGGCTGTTATCCAAGAAGGCGCACTTGACTCGGCAGAACATGCGTCTTTTTCGCGGCTGAAAAAACGTCTGCATTCTGGTCAAGCACTGGATTTGCAAGCTTTGCCACAACAAGATCGCTCAGAACAGCCTGAAACCAGTGTATCTAGCAATGTTAGTCAACTTAGCCGCACTAAAAAACAGGTTTGGACGAACACACGACCAGCCTTGGCAATGGCGGCAGCATTGCTATTGTCTTTATCTGTGCTGATGCCACGTCATGTTGAAAATGACATGCACGGCAGTGATTTTAGAACCCTTTCCTCCGATGCACAGCCAGAAGCCATGAACGCGAACGAAGTCAGGGTGGTATTTGCTGAGAATGTCGATGAGCAACAAAAAAACACAATCCTTGAACGCGTTCACGGTCAATTTACTAGCGCTAACCCCACCGCTCAAGGTGTTTACACGGTTAGGTTGGATAGAGATATAGCTAAAAAACATCTTCTTGATGTTGTTGAGTTGTTAAGGAAAGACACCAAGGTTATCTTTGCAGAACCCGCTTATGCGCTGCTTTCTGCAACGCATACGGAGAAATAAAGATGAAAACGTATTTATTATTAGCGTTACTTAGTTTGACGGTTTTTTCTGCCCCTTCGGAAAGTAAAAGCTCGTCTGACAATAAGAGCGAACTATACAGCCTGTTAGACGAGAAAAATGCTGATCGTCTTCTATTGGTAGCGTTTACTGACAACACCATCGGTAGCATCAAAAGCTCTGCTTCCCCTACGTCCTACAGACAACGTGGTGATTACCAAAGCTCAACTTGGAGTGAGCGACTCACCAATCAATTAGCTGACGATTACGATTTAAAGAAGCTGACTGAATGGCCGATGACTGAGGTGGGTGTGCACTGTGTGGTTTACCAGGTTGCAGACAAGGCCTCTATACCCAGTGCCATTGAGCGCTTGTCTAAGGATGATCGCGTCGATATTGTGCAGTCTATGAATGTGTTTAGGACTAAGGCACAGTCTCAATCCTATAACGATCCCTACTTTAAGCTCCAGACCAATATGCAGCAAATGCAGATCGATTTGGCGCATGGTAGAGCAACCGGTCGAAATATCACTATTGGTATGATAGATACTGGGGTGGACTTAGACCATCCAGACTTGGCAGGGCAGATCAGCAAAAACCAAAATTTCGCAAAAGATATATCCGCCAGTTTTTCAACTGACATCCACGGCACGGCGGTTGCTGGGATAATGGTCGCTAGAAGAGATAACGCCACCGGCATTATTGGCGTAGCACCGAACGCCAAACTGATCGCCTTGAAAGCCTGTTGGCCGGATAAAACCGATGCAATCGCAGCGGTTTGCAACAGCTTTACCCTCGCGTTGGCCGTCAATACCGCAATCAAAGCGGGTGTTGATGTACTCAATATGAGCCTAACTGGTCCACAAGATCCTTTGCTGACCTTATTGCTTAACAAAGCGATGGCAAAAGGGATTATCGTGGTTGCCGCAGACACGGGGTCTGCCAAGGATTTTCCGGCTTCCTTAAAAGATGTCATTTCTGTTCAATCTATTAAACAGCATGCACAAGTGGTGGGTTCGTTGGTGGAAAACATAACCGCACCAGGCGATAAAATACTGACGACCTTACCACACGGCACTTACGATTTTATCTCAGGAAGTTCCATAGCAGCGGCTGAAGTGTCCGGTGTGGTGGCCTTATTACTGGAAATCAAACCCGATCTGAGCTTGGCTGAGGCACACACGATTTTACAGAAATCTAAATTAATATCAAAAGACGGCATTATCGCTGGCGTTAATGCAAATGCTGCACTGAATACACTATGCGAAACAACGGCTTGTTCAGATCAGGTGCTGAGTTTTGCACAGATTAGCAGCACTTTATAGATCAATTAAGCAATACCCTACATTTTAGAGGATACGAAAATGGCAAGAAGAGGACATCACACGCTAGAGCAAATAAAAAACATGGTTCTGGTTGCAGCCGAAGATTTGGTTGTCGATGGCGGTTTAGCTCAGTTAAGGGTACGCAATATTGCAGTGAAGATTGGCTATACCGTGGGCAGCATCTATATGGTATTTGACAGCATGAATGATTTAATCTTGCACATCAAAGGCAGGACGTTGGATGCCATCACCGAGCAAATGGATCAAGCCGAATGCTCAAGCCCTGAGCAATGTTTGGAAGCGTTGGCGGGTGTCTATATCCATTATGCCAGCGAAAATCTTAATCTCTGGAGCATGGTTTTTGAACACCGTATGCCCGAAGATGCCGAAATTCCAGAATGGTATCAAAAGAAAGTCGATAATCTTTATGGAAAATTTGAGGCACATTTCGCACTGATTGCACCAGAGTTATCCTATACCCAACGCAGACAAACCGCCTTAGCTTTCTTGGGTGGTGTTCACGGAATTTGCGTCTTCATGCTAACAACACAACTTGGCGGCTTGAATAAAAACGATTTGGAAGAAAGTGTTATTCTGCTCATTAGACGGTTCATTCATGACGGTTGGATGGGTTCTATGAGTGGAATAGCACCCCCCAAACAAGCTAATGTACGACTGGCAATTGCAGCCAGCCGCTAAATCTTTATTACTAAAGATCAACCACCGAAGCAATGTTTAGAATTGCTTCGGTGTTCGCTTAAAAGCTTAACTTCTTAGGATTAATCACACCTTGTGATAAATATCCGCGCCTTCCTCAATAAATTGCTTTGATTTTTCTTGCATTCCAAGGGTTAAAGCCTCTTTTTCATCTTCAATTCCTTTGGCGTGGGCGTAATCGCGGACATCCTGGCTGATTTTCATGGAGCAGAAATGCGGCCCACACATGGAACAAAAATGCGCCACTTTTGCTGAATCTTTTGGCAAGGTTTCATCATGAAATTCCCGCGCTTTTTCAGGATCTAGCCCAATATTAAACTGGTCTTCCCAGCGGAATTCAAACCGCGCCTTGGACATCGCATTGTCCCGCGCCTGTGCGCCAGGATGACCTTTAGCAAGGTCGGCGGCATGGGCAGCAATTTTATAAGTTACTATCCCTTCACGTACATCCTGCTTATTAGGCAAGCCCAAATGTTCTTTTTGGGTGACGTAACACAGCATCGCGCAACCATACCAACCAATATTTGCCGCGCCGATAGCGGACGTAATGTGGTCATAACCAGGAGCAATATCAGTGGTCAAAGGACCCAATGTATAAAAAGGTGCTTCGCCGCACTCTTCCAGTTGTTTCTCCATGTTGACCTTAATCATGTGCAAAGGCACATGACCTGGACCTTCGATCATGGTCTGCACATCGTGCTTCCAGGCGATTTTGGTCAATTCCCCTAGTGTTTCCAATTCACCGAATTGTGCCGCATCGTTGGCATCGTAGATCGAACCAGGACGCAAGCCGTCGCCCAAGGAAAACGATACGTCATAAACCTTCATGATTTCGCAGATTTCTTCAAAATGCGTGTACAAGAAGCTTTCGGTATGGTGCGCCAAACACCATTTTGCCATGATGGAACCGCCACGCGAGACGATGCCCGTCATACGTTTGGCCGTTAACGGCACATGATGCAGTCTTACGCCAGCGTGGATGGTAAAGTAATCCACGCCTTGCTCGGCTTGTTCTATAAGTGTGTCGCGGTAGATTTCCCAAGTCAGATCTTCGGCTTTGCCGTTGACCTTTTCCAAAGCCTGATAAATAGGAACAGTCCCAATCGGCACGGGCGAATTACGCAAAATCCATTCCCGTGTTTCATGGATATTTTTGCCGGTAGACAAATCCATGATAGTGTCGCCGCCCCAGCGTATGCCCCAGAGCATTTTTTCAACTTCTTCGTCGATAGACGAAGTGACGGCAGAATTACCCAGGTTTCCGTTGATTTTAACCAGAAAATTGCGCCCGATAATCATCGGTTCCAGTTCTGGATGGTTAATATTCGCCGGAATAATCGCCCGTCCCCTGGCGACTTCATCGCGGACAAATTCAGGGGTGATAGAAGATTGAATTGATGCGCCGAAGGAATTGCCTGGGTGTTGGTCTTTCCATAAATCACGCATCAGTTCCATGTTCTGGTTCTCGCGGATGGCGATATATTCCATTTCCGGCGTGATTATGCCTTTTCTGGCATAGTGCATCTGCGATACGTTTGCCCCAGCTAGTGCGCGGCGTGGTTTGCGGATATGTTCAAAACGAAGGTTTGCAGTGGCCGGATCGGTCATGCGTTGACGACCAAATTCAGAACTTGGCCCAGATAATTCTTCCGTATCGTTGCGTTCCGCTATCCACACAGCACGGACAGAACCCAAGCCTTTCTTCAAATCCACCGCCACATTTGGGTCGGTGTAAACCCCAGACGTGTCATAGACATAAAGTGGTGGATTTTTTTCCGTTCCGAAGTGGGCGGGTGTATCTGAAAGGCTTATTTTACGCATAGGAACGCGTATATCGGCACGACTACCTTGCACATAGATTTTCTCCGATGCAGGGTAAGAATCGATTTTTACGCTGTTAGCAGCGGTTTCAGCGGTGAAAGAGGCATCTTTAATGACAGCGCTCATGTTTATCTCCAAAAAATAAGACAAGGCGCGGGAAGTGTGGGCTTCCCTACGCCGGTATTAGCCGGGGTCAGGTTCAAAGGGTATTTCTCAGCCTTGAAACAATAATCAAAGCACCCCTAGCCATTACGGATGTTATCTAAGTTAAAGGAAAAACAGGGAAATTGCAAGTTTGTGGCATTGTAACGGATGCAGTTTCTTTTAGTAAAAAAACCGCTAAATCTATGAGAAACCTTTAAAAAATCTGACTTTTATGCAAGTTTTTAGTCGTCGAAATATGATTTTTTCTACGACTAGTGTTAAGATTGCTGCAATATTGACCAAACACGACTGAACGGATGTCTAAAGACGCACAAAAAACGCCTTATAACCCGCCTGCTTTGGAATTCAAGAGCAGCACTTTTTCTGTACCTGTATTGGTCATAGCCAGTAATGACCTGATCATCATTGAGCAACAGCTCCAGGCAAAAGTTCTGTTAGCACCAGAATTTTTCAAAAATTCTCCGCTAGTTTTGGACGTTCAAGAGCTAAACAAACAAAGTGTTGACGTTGATATTGTCGCGGTTATTGAAGTCATACGTAAACTTGGTCTACTACCTATCGGCATCCGTGGCGGCAATGCACAACAGAATGAACAAGCGATTACCCTAGGCATTCCACTGCATTCCATACATACCAGCAGTACAACGATTGACGCAAAAAAGCCCAAAACACCGACTCCTGAGCCGGAAACTAAAGATCTACTGCAAACTGGTACAACCGTTATTACCCACCCCATCCGTTCCGGTCAGCGAGTTTATGCCGCTGGTGACTTGGTTATTATTGCCCAAGTGAGCGCAGGCACAGAGATTTTGGCAGAAGGTAATATTCACGTTTACGGTACCTTGCGAGGACGCGCCTTAGCCGGTGTGCAAGGCAATACTGAAGCACGAATATTTTGTTCTGATCTTCAGGCTGAACTGATTTCAATCGCTGGAAACTACAAAATCAGCGAGGATCTTAACCAAAATATCCGCAATACCCCTGTGCAAATCTACTTAGATAAGCAAACGTTAGTCATTAAAGAAATTTAATCCCATCCGCACCACTGGAGGAACATCAATTGGCAAGAATCATCGTCGTAACATCAGGTAAAGGAGGCGTAGGTAAAACTACAACCAGCGCCGCTATTGCTATGGGACTTGCAAAAAAAGGTCACAAAACAGCTGTCATTGATTTTGATGTAGGTTTACGTAATCTGGACTTAATCATGGGTTGTGAGCGTCGGGTTGTTTACGACTTTATCAATGTTATCAATGGCGAGGCCAGCCTTAATCAGGCGTTGATAAAGGATAAAAACTGTAACCTGCTGTACATACTGGCCGCTTCACAAACCCGCGATAAAGATGCACTGAGTCAGGAAGGTGTTGGCAAGGTATTAGACGACTTGTCCAAGGACTTCAAATACATCATTTGTGATTCGCCTGCTGGGATTGAAAGAGGCGCACATTTAGCGATGTACTTTGCCGATGATGCGTTTGTGGTAACCAATCCCGAAGTATCTTCTGTCAGAGACTCCGACCGCATGTTGGGGATATTATCCAGCAAATCTCGTCGTGCTGAACAAAACAAAGAACCCATCAAAGAATACCTGCTACTGACCCGTTATTCCCCTGAACGCGTGAAATTAGGTGAAATGCTCAGTGTCGATGATGTGCAGGAAATATTGTCGTTGCATCTTTTGGGTGTAATCCCAGAATCAAAATCGGTGTTGAATGCTTCAAACTCAGGTATTCCGGTCATTCTCGATGAAAAAAGCGATGCAGGTCAGGCGTATGCCGATATTGTTGCCCGTTATCTGGGCGAGAATAAACCACACCGCTTTATTGATGATAAGAAAGGCTTCTTTGGCAAACTGTTCGGAGGTAAGTAATGAGCTTACTGGATTACTTTAAGACCTCGAAAACCAGTTCGGCTTCGCTCGCTAAGGAAAGACTGCAAATTCTGGTAGCACATGAGCGGGTCTCTAATAATCAGCCCATGTATTTGCCCCAGCTCCAAAAAGAACTATTAGATGTCATCCAAAAATACGTCCACGTAGACAAAGATGCCATATCCGTTAAGTTTGAGCAGGATGGAAACCAGGAAACCCTGGAGTTGAATATTATGTTACCGGACGACACAACCAAGCGATTTTAATCAAGCACAACTAGGAATTATTTATGACAGCAATCACTGAAATTGGTGCAGCCGCCGGAAAAATCTGGACTTATCTGGACAAAAATGGCGCGTCTAGCGTCACAAAAATCACCACGGATACTGGCTTAGGCAAAAACGATGTCCAACGCGGTATCGGCTGGTTAGCGAAGGAAGGCAAATTGGTGATTGAATTGAAAGGTCGGGTTGAAACACTTTCGTTGAAATAAGCGGATCTAGTGTATTAATTGAGTTCACGGTGCCGGACGATCACATTGAGCGTCGGGCTTTTGAATTGCTTTGAGAGTGCATCAACCAGATAAACCGAGCGGTGTTGCCCACCCGTGCAACCTATTGCCACCGTCAGATAGCTTCTGCCTTCTGCTTCAAATCGCGGAATCCAGCGTTCCAATAACTCGGTAATGTCTTGGAAAAAATCCCCGACGAACTCCTGTCCTTTTAGAAAATCACTCACTGGCTGATCTTTGCCCGTCAAGCCTCTTAATTCAGGTATCCAATACGGATTCGGCAAGCACCGCGCATCAAATACAAAATCAGCATCCAATGGCACACCATTTTTAAAGCCAAACGATTGAAATTGCAGGGAGATATGCCTGAATTCACGTTCGCCAATTTGATCTTTTATCAGCTCCAGAAGTTGATGATAATGGGTGCGGCTGGTATCAATCACGACGCTTGCATGTCTGGCAATCGGTACCAACATCTCTTTTTCAATCTTTATCGCTTCTTTTAAGGGAATGTTGAAATCCGTCAGCGGGTGTTTGCGACGGGTTTCACTGTAGCGTTTCAATAAGGTCGATTCTTCCGCCTGCATAAAGATAATCTCACAATCAATCCCTTTACTGCGAATCAAGCGTAAACTATCAGAAAAATTCACCAAGCTTTCGCTTTGGTTGCGCGCATCAATGCCAATAGCCGTTTTTGCGTAGGTATTTTTATCAACCAGCATGACATGGCTGATAAAGCTTTCCAGCAAGGTAAAGGGGAGATTATCGATACAGTAAAAACCGCAGTCTTCCAAAGTTTCCAAAGCAATACTTTTGCCGGAACCGGAAAGACCACTAACAATGATTAACTTCATAAATCTGAGTGCGGACAAAGGTGCAAAGTATAAAACAACCTTTGCACCTCGTATGTTATTAGATTGGGTTGATATTAACGATAGCTACTGACTTTTTCTTTATGTTTGGTGATTTGACGGTCAAGTTTATCGACCATATCATCAATAGCTACATACATATCTTCTTGATGGTCTTCAGCAAATATTGTTGCACCATTAATATGCACGGTAGCTTCCGCTTTCTGCATTAATTTTTCTATGCTCAATATAACGTGTACATCAGTAACATTATCAAAATGTCGCCCTAACTTCTCAAATCTCGAATCGATATGGGCTCTCAAAGAGTCAGTAATTTCTAGGTGATGACCTGTTACTATGACTTGCATGGAATACTCCTTTTACTTATGGATGATAGTTTATTTTTGCGAGTTAGCCTCATAAGGTACGTTTGCGTTCGCTGGAAGATGCAATAAACATTGCCTCGCGGTATTTTGCGATGGTTCTTCTGGCAACATTTATACCCTTTTCGTTTAATAAATCCGCGATTTTATTGTCACTTAATGGCTTTGCCGGATTTTCGTTCCCGACTAACTCTTTGATAAAGGCTCTAATGGCCGTGGACGAACATTCACCTCCTTCTTCGGTTGATACGTGGCTGGAAAAAAAGTATTTGAATTCCACAATCCCATTGGGCGTGTGCATGTATTTTTGGGTGGTGACGCGGGATATGGTCGATTCGTGCAGTTCCAATTCTTCGGCAATCACCTTTAACACCATCGGTTTCATGGCGATAGCCCCATGTTCAAGAAAATCTGTTTGTCTAGCTACGATAGCTCGGGCGACGCGCAATAGCGTATCGTTGCGCCCTTGTAAGCTCTTGATGAACCATTTGGCTTCTTGAAAATGTTCCTTCATGCACTGGTTGTCTTTACTGTCATCCGCCATTTTTATCAGCGCAGAATATTCGGCATTGATGCGTAATTTCGGTGCAACTTCTGGGTTAAGATTGACCTGCCAAGTGTTGCCACGTTTGCTGACGTAGACATCGGGGATGACGTATTCTGATTTCGACTGTTGTATTTGTAAGCCGGGTTTGGGGTCGAGCGTCCTGATGAGTGCGACGATTTTATCCAACTGTTCTGATGTTGTGGATAACTCCTTCATCAGCGCGACTCTGCCGTGGTTTGCCAATAATTCCAGATGGTTTTTGACGACAGTCAGCGCTTCTTTTCGGTAAGGCATTTGCTCAGGCAATTGCATTAATTGAATTTTGAGACAGTCTTGAAGGTCAACTGCGGCAATACCTGATGGATCAAAATTCTGCACCCTGTGCAACACGGCAGTTACCTCATCTTCTTCCAAGTCATCAATTTGACCTTGCAAACCCTGAAAAATTTCCTCAAGGCGGCTAATTAAATAACCTTCATCGTTGATTGAGTCAATGATTGACAAGGCGATGTCGTAGTCGCGTTCGGAAAACGGGGTCAATTCCAGTTGCCAGAGCAAATGATCCAGCAAGGTTGAGGTGTTGCCGCGTTGGGTTTCAAATTCTACGGCTTCATTGCTGGGGCTGCTACTTGCCTCGTAGTCTTCCTGGTACACATCGTCCCAGGAAGAATCTATGGGAAACTCATCGGGCATATCAGTTTGTGAACCTTCGCTGGTGACTGTATCAGCATTTTCGGTTTTCTTTTCTGCTACCACTTCAAGCGACTGAAATCCGACATCTTCCTCATCGACTTCCAACATCATATTTGAATCAAGCACCTGCTGGATTTCTTGCTGTAAATCCAAGGTAGACATTTGCAGCAACCGAATCGCCTGCTGCAATTGCGGCGTCATCGATAAGTTCTGACCTAGCTTTAGATTAATAGAATGTTTCATAAGCGCATCACATTACCCAGTGAGTAAGCATCATAACTTGAAATTTTTTCCTAGATAAACCTTTCGCACTTCCTCATTCGCCACGATAGCCTCCGTACTGCCTTCGGCAATCACCCTGCCTTCGTTAAGTATATACGCACGGCTACATATTCCTAGGGTTTCTTGGACATTATGTTCGGTAATCAGTATACCAATTCCTCGGTCTTTCAGGTGTTCTATAATGGTTTGGATGTCTTCGACCGAGATCGGGTCAACCCCAGCAAAGGGTTCATCGAGCAAAATAAACTGCGGATTGCTCGCCAATGCCCTAGCGATTTCCACCCGTCGCCGCTCACCACCCGATAAGCTCAATGCCATTTGATGGCGTAAATGCGGAATATGGAATTCTTCTAGCAATTCCTCAATAATCAGTTCCATTTGACCTTCGGTCAAATCGGTACGGATTTGGAGAACTGCCCGCAGATTATCCGCCACACTGAGTTTGCGAAAAACGGAAGGCTCCTGCGGCAAATAACCCACGCCCAATTGCGCCCGTGAGTGCATGGGATGATGGGTTATATCTAATGAATCCAGCAAAATCTGACCTTCATCCACTTGAATAAGCCCCACCATCATGTAAAAACTGGTGGTTTTCCCCGCACCATTAGGCCCCAGCAAACCGACTACTTCGCCGGTACTGACGTGCAATGAAACACCATTGACTACATTACGTTTATTGTAGGTTTTGATCAGGTGTTTTGCTGCTAGTGTCGTCATTCTTCTTATTATCCGTCTTATTTTCGGTTTTATTTTCAGTGTTTTTTTTAGGCTGCAACAAGACGTGGACACGCTTGGCATCTGAGGTTTTTTCACCCGCTTTCACGATAGAACGCTTGCTGTCATATTCGATTAAATCACTGGTGTAAGTGGCGGAACCTTGCCAAACAGTCGCCTCATCAATCAGTATCAAAAGATTTTTCTTGGGAAAATATTCGCCAGTTAGTGCTTCGCCCGTTATATCTTCCGCACCTGGATTGGGGGTTTGCTTAAATTTAGCTTTGTTTCCGGTAAACACCAGTTTTTCCGCATCGCCCTCAACAAAATACACCACCAATTTGTCCGAATTGACCCGAATGCTACCTTGAATTGAAATGACATTGCCCGTGTAAATGCTGGTAGCGCTGACATCATCGTACGTTGCGGTATTGGAATCAATGGTAATGGGCTGATCGGGATCGCTCTCCAATGCCCATAATCCAGAGGCGTAACCGATCAGAAACAGCATCCAGCAGCACCTTATTATTAGGCTTATTTTATTTCGTTTCATATTTACCCTTCACTTTTGAAAGCAACTCCAAATGGATAGGTTCCTTAAAAGTCACCTTCATACCCGTGCCAGTGGTGATATTTGGTGGACTGATTAATTCTGCCCACGCCTTAGTTTCTGCATAACTGGTTTCAGGACTGACCAAAACATTTGAAGTGTTTATTGTAAGCTGCTTGACTCCCTCCGCCTTAGCGCGATTAACAGTGACTTTACCGTTCAACTGAAGCTGCTTGCCGTCTTCGGACAAAATTCCAGTTGCTGCTTCAATAATCCAAGGAGGTGTTTTTTCGTTATAAAACTCCATGACCGGTTTTTGTGTGTGCGTTGCCCAATAATCCGCATAATGGGTCATCTCTTCCGCGACTAATTTGCTCTTTAATTTACCGGTTTTGTCCATTTCCCATTGGGTATAGTCCTTACTGAAATAATCGGGATTGTTGCCTTTGGTGGCGATCTTGTCAGGTATTATCAAACCTGAATATTGCGCCAGCCACCAACTTAGCAAGGCCAAGGCTGCCAGGAACACATAAATGAATTTTTCATTAAAGTGCGTCATTTTAAATAACTATCCAAGACCTTATCAAAAGTCCCTTGCGCTTGCATAATCAAATCGCACACTTCACGTACTGCACCTTGCCCACCGGGCAAGGTCGTACACCAATCTGCTCTTTCCTTAACAGCAAAGTTAGCATCATTAACGGCAATAGCTAGACCGACTCTCGTCATAACGGGTAAATCCAGCAGATCATCACCGACATGAGCAACCTGCTCGAATGTGCAGCCTGTTTTTTCCAGTAATTCCGCAAAAGCACGTAGTTTGTTTTCGTGACCTTGATAGACATGCTCAATGCCCAGATTTTTCATGCGTAAGGCGACCGAATTTGAATTTCGTCCCGAAATAACCGCCACTTCCACGCCAGTTTGCCGTAACAGCTTGATGCCATGCCCATCACGGGCATGAAAGCACTTGTATTCCGTGCCATCATTGTCAAAAAATAGCCGCCCGTCGGTTAATACGCCATCAACATCCAAAATTAATAGTTTTAGCTTTTTGGCTTTTTCCAAAACGACTGCCATAGATTTTTGGCTGTTATCAAAACCCGACATCATACAATTCCCGCACGTATCAAATCGTGCATATTTAATGCACCTATCACGTGCTGGTGGTCGTCAACCACAACCAACGCATTGATTTTTTTCTGTTCCATAATCTGCATGGCTTCTGCCGCTAGGGCATCTGCTTTGATGACGGTGCAGTTTGGGGTCATCACTTCTACGATACTGGTGCTGCGTACATCCAGGTTTCTACTTAACATTCGGCGTAAATCGCCATCGGTGAAAATACCGATAAGCCGCTTATCCTCTTCAACAATCGCCGTCATACCTAACTTTTTCTCGGTCATTTCCAGCAAAGCTGCATTGATTAATGCTGACTTATGCACCAACGGCAGTGCTACACCAATGTGCATAATATCCCCAACCCGCAACAATAATTGCTTGCCTAAGCTGCCGCCGGGGTGAGACAGTGCAAAATCATCTTTGGTAAACCCTCGCGCTTCTAGCAACGATACCGCAAGCGCATCACCCATCACCAACGCAGCCGTGGTGCTGGACGTGGGCGCAAGACCCAAGGGGCAGGCTTCCTGTGCAACACTGACATTAATATGCGTTGTTGCAAAAGTCGCCAGTGTCGATTTTGGATTGCCCGTCATAGCGATCAAAGGCACTGCCAAGCGTTTGATAATCGGTAGAATCTTGACTATTTCCTCAGTTTCACCGGAATTAGATAACGCCAACACCACATCCTGTTTGGTAATCATGCCCATGTCGCCGTGACTGGCTTCGCCGGGATGCACAAAAAAAGCCGGTGTTCCCGTGCTTGCCAAGGTTGCGGCAATTTTGCCAGCAATATGACCGGATTTGCCCATGCCAATTACCACCACCCGCCCTTTGCAGCCGAACATCAACTTGCAAGCGTTAACAAAGCTATCGTTAATCTGCCCCGCTAATGCAGCAACCGCCTGGGTTTCTACCTGAATAACAGCCAGCGCTAACTCGCGGAGTTTTTCATCATGTAGCTTCATTTCTAGCATTTAGTAAGGGCAAGCTTGATTAATATGAGATAGGGGCAAAAAACGTTCGCATTATGCCATATTTAAGCCGTCCTTGCTTTATCAGCATAGACCAAATACCCAACGGTAAGGCTTAATCTGTAAGGGCATTCCAGTAGAAATCTTGAATACATGGATGAAACAAATGAGCGTAGCTACTGCTTAACATGCTTCAAATAAAACGCCTAGTATTGGCATTAACGATGATGGTGGTGAAAGTTGCGGGGTTGGTAATAGCTACCACCCCAGTAATAAGGGCTATAGCCATAAAATCCCCCGTAAGGGTAAAACCCTGAACCATATCCAAAACCGCCATAGCCACCGTAGTAAGGTGCATAATTCAGTTCTTCCCATAAATGGATTTGCTTTGCGGCAACAAGAGGTAGCCGCAGGGTTTTCTTGCCTATTGTACGTTCAGTAGCACCCTCCAGCGTTCCGGCTACCGTGATGGAGGTATTTTTGGTATACACAGCAGGATCAAGAAATTCTGCGCTTTTGATAACAAAACGCCCCTGATTAGGTTCGTCTAAATCAGGACGACCATAATTGCCTAATGGATATAGCAATACCTGGATTGCACTAAATGTGGGTTCATTCTCCACCTCGACAATCGTGCCACCCCAGCGTACCAGTGCATTTTTGTAATGGGCACTGTTGGCGAGTGCTTGCTGATAGCTGAGATCAAATGCGGGCGGATCTTCAATGGCAGGTGGCAGATTAGAACACGCGGTCAACAACAAACAGGCAACGAGCAAATAATTTTTCATGGGTTAACTCCAGCGGAATTTTTTCTTATTGAGTGCCATATCCAAACAAACCACATTGTAAGATACAGAAAACGGTAATGGGTTGATACACCTCATTAGGCAAGCAAAATATCCAATAATTCAATCTCTAAAAACCCCCTTATGGCAAGAGTAGCATTCAATACGAGTAGACCCATAACTCGCCTAATAAAAACACCGAGTAGCTTGTATGTAACTCTTTTTACGGGGTGCTTTCATACAGAAGATAATTTTAAAAAGCTATAGGTAAAGTTAACGTTAGGGTCATCAAGTACGTCTTCACGTTCCTCTTCTTTCCAGATACACTTATCAAAATCGGGAAAAAATGTGTCACCATTGAAAATCTGGTTGATTTGCGTGATGTATAAGCTGTCGGCAAGGGGTAACGTCGCTTCGTAAAGCGTCGATCCACCAATCACAAACACTTCATCGGCCACTTGGCAAGCATGGCTGATGACGGCTTCCACACTATTAAGCACAATACAGCCTTCCGGTCTGTATGCAGCATTTCTGCTGACAATGATATTGCTGCGACCAGGTAAAGGTCGTCCTATGGCATCAAAGGTTTTTCTGCCCATAATTATCGGATGCCCCATCGTGATTTGCTTAAAGCGTTTAAGATCAGCCGATAAATGCCAAGGCATTTGACCATCAAGACCGATGGCACGATTGCTGGACATGGCGACGATGAGTGATATTTTCATTTGAATGACTAAACGGCTTTGCTATGCTTGACGAATATTAACTTTCGCACCACATCATACTATGAAACAGATTCTGCTTGTGTTTACTGGCGGCACGATTGGTTCTACTGCGACGGACAGCACGATTGATACTGCTAGTAATGCCCCATTCAAATTACTGCAACTGTTTGAACAGCACAATCAAAACCATAAAGACATCCATTTCGACACCTTGCAACCGATACAGATTTTAAGTGAAAATATCGCCCCTACCACTTGGGAGACGATTATTACAGCCATCGAATCCGCCCAGCCGGATAAGTACGACGGCATTATTATCACTCACGGTACGGATACTCTGGCTTATACGGCGGCGGCGATGAGTTTTTATTTTAATACTAGCCGTGTTCCCATTTTGCTGGTTTCTAGCGATTACCCTTTGGATAACCCTAAATGCAATGGTTTGGCTAACTTTATTTGTGCCGTGGAGTTTATTAAGCAGCGCATAAAAACGGGTGTTTTTGTGCCTTATCGCAATGCCGGGCAAGCTATGCAAGTGCATTTAGGCTCACGCCTTGCCTGTTCTTTACAGTTAAGCGGGGATTTTTACAGCGTTCAGGGCAACAGTTTTATGCAGTTTGATGGACAGCATTTTACCTCCGCTAATGAGTTACCTGCCGAATCCAGAAAACCAGCCAAACAAGATGCTGCTATTGATAGAATTTCGCTAAAACCCCAGTTCTCCAGCCATATTCTGATGATAAAACCCTACCCAGGTCTGGATTACAGCAATATTAAGCTAGATGCTGTGGATGCCGTTCTGCACGATTTATATCACTCCGGCACTGCCTGCACCACCGAACAATGGGGCAAAAACCATTCCCTGCTTGAATTCGCTAAACGCTGCGGCGATCTAGGGATTACCGTCTATTTAGCCCCTGCCATTAAGTCAGAAAACGCCTACCAAAGTACCCGTGAACTCATCGAACACGGCGCAGAAATGATTTGGAATACCTCGATTGAAGCCGCTTACGTCAAGTTAATGTTGGCTTATGGCAATTTTTCTGACAAGCAGCAAGTAAGTAAGCTTATCAACAGGGATATTGCTTGTGAACACCTTTAGCCAAGCTATTTCAGTATTTCCGATGGTGTAATTTCTATTTCTTCCTGTTTGTGTTTGCGCGATGTGTTTTTTGACGATTTTGATTTGTGCCTTGTTTTATGCTTGGCAATCGCTTTTGTCTCAGGTTTGAAAGCTATTGCAATTCCTTGAATATGCGTAACATTTAGTACGCCGTCGTAGCCCTCTTCTGTGCTTTCTCGAACCTCCAAATCAATGATTGCATCGACTTTGTTGCCGTATCTAGCCAATGCTTCTTGCTTTAAAAAACTGATGGTTTGGTTACGTAAGTCAATTTGGTTTAAAAAGAAAGAGGTATGTTTTTTCAAGGTGTATTCGATTAGGCCTAACGTTATGTACGGTTCGTCGTAACGACCAACAGTTACCGGAATTTCCTTACTTGAATAAGGCGCAGTTGTTTGGTCGGGAAATATCGAAGACGATGTGAACGGGTTGTAACTGCAACCAACGACCAGCAGAATTCCAAAAAAATTGAGGAGGATTCTTGTAACTGAGTAATTCATGCGAGGATTTCAAAGTTCATAATGGATTGCAGTAGATGAACATTTAAACTGGGTATTGATTGTTTTTGGGTGTTAGTGATTGCTCCAATCTACCCAACCAAAATGCGCTGAACCAAGTACCAGTATACCAAAGGCAATACGATACCATGCAAATACCGTGAAGTCGTGTCGGCTGATAAATCGGATCAGACCACGTACCGCCAGAAAAGCACTGATGAAGGATACGGTGCTACCTACAGCAAACAGGCTGATGTCATTGATGTTGAACAAATCGCGGTGTTTGTACACATCATAAAGCGTGGCTGCAAACATAGTGGGGATGGCGAGAAAAAATGAAAACTCTGCTGCTGCAAGCCGAGATAAGCCAAAGAAAAGTCCACCAATAATGGTTGCACCGGAACGGGACGTGCCAGGTATCATCGCCAAAGCCTGTGCAAAACCGACTTTCAAGGCATCTTGCCAAGTCATGTCGTCGATGGTTTCAGCGTCTATGGTGTGCTGACGGCGTTCAGCCCATAAAATCAACAAGCCGCCGATAATAAAAGCTGAAGCCACCACGGTTGGGTTGAACAAATACGCTTTGATTTGCTTCAAGAACAAAAAGCCTAAGATAGCAGAAGGCAAGAACGCTATGATGAGGTTTGTTGCCAAGCGTTGCGAGGCGCGTTCTTTGGTGATACTGAGCAAGGTGTGAATGAGTCGAACGCGGTATTCCCAAACAACCGCCAGGATTGCAGCAAACTGGATAACGATTTCAAAGACCTTGCCTTTGTCGTCGTTAAACCCCAGCAATTGTCCAGCCAAGATGAGATGACCTGTAGAGGACACAGGCAGGAACTCGGTCAAACCCTCTACAATGCCGAGAATAATGGCAGGGAAAAGTAAGTAAATGTCGGGCATGGATGTTGGGATTTTGATTGAAAACGATTACTTACCGCTTCATCGATTCAAAAAATTCCGCGTTGGTCTTAAAGTCTTTGAGTTTGCCGATCAGAAACTCGGAAGCGGCGGTGTCGTCCATCGGGTGGAGAATTTTGCGTAAAATCCAGGTTTTTTGCAAGGTTTCGGGATCAATCAGGTATTCTTCCCTGCGGGTGCCAGAGCGGTTGATGTTGATGGCAGGGTAAATCCGTTTTTCGGCGATCTTGCGATCTAAATGCAGCTCCATATTGCCGGTGCCTTTGAATTCCTCATAGATAACCTCGTCCATTTTGGAACCGGTATCGACCAGTGCAGTGGCGATGATGGTCAAGCTACCACCTTCTTCGATATTACGCGCCGCACCAAAGAAACGTTTAGGTTTTTCAAGGGCGTTAGCATCGACACCGCCGGTCAGGATTTTACCGGACGAAGGGACGACCGTGTTATATGCCCTGGCAAGACGGGTGATGGAGTCTAACAAAATAACCACGTCGTGTTTATGTTCGACCAAGCGGCGGGCTTTTTCGATAACCATTTCTGCCACTTGTACGTGCCTTGTTGCTGGCTCATCAAAGGTGCTGGAAATGACCTCGCCACGTACGCAACGTTCCATTTCGGTGACTTCTTCAGGACGTTCGTCGATCAATAACACGATGAGGTAGCATTCAGGATTTTGTTCCGCAATCGCCTGTGCCAGGCTTTGCAGGATCATGGTTTTACCGGCTTTGGGCGGCGATACAATCAAGCCACGCTGGCCTTTCCCGATGGGTGCGATGAGGTCGATGATGCGTCCGGTCAAATCTTCACTCGTGCCGTTACCGCGTTCCAGCATAAACCGCTGCTTGGCAAATAAGGGCGTGAGGTTGGAGAAATTGATTTTGTTTTTGGTATTTTCAGGTGGCTCGAAGTTGATTTGATCGACTTTGAGCATTGCAAAGTAACGTTCGTTATCTTTCGGTGGTCTGATCTTGCCGGTGATTGTGTCGCCGGTTTTAAGCGAGAATCGCCTGATTTGGCTGGGTGAAACGTAAATATCGTCAGGACCGGCTAAGTAGGAGCAGCCCGGCGTGCGTAAAAATCCGAAGCCATCTTGTAAAATCTCCAGAACACCGTCACCAGAGATATCGTCGCCTGCTTTTGCCTGCTTTTTGAGGATGGCAAAGATCAGGTCTTGTTTGCGAGATCGGGCAACATTTTCGAGACCGAGAGATTCGGCTATTTCAATAACTTCACTAACTTGTTTTAGCTTTAACTCGGTAAGATTCATAAGGCAGGAAAAGGTACATAAAGAATTCGCTTACGCGCTTGCTTGACTCGAAATAAGCCGTAAAACGGGTTTTGAACAGGGATGTGGTTATCGGACGGTTCGTTTTGACTACGTAAGCACTCAGCTTTCGTTGTGTTAAGTATAACGTAAGTATTTTGCTCCGTCCAACTTTTGTGACGGAGCTTTATACTTACGAAATCGCTGATTAATAAGCGGTTCGCAGTTTTGTCACTTACAAATAATTGTCGAGAAAGGCGGCAAGCTGCGATTTGGTCAAAGCCCCCACCTTAGTACCTTCCACTTCGCCATCTACAAACAGCATCAGTGTCGGTATGCCCCGAACACCATAATGCTGCGGAGTTGCTGGATTATCATCAATATTTAGCTTGGCTACTGTGAGTTTGTCGCCATAATCTTTGGCTATTTCATCCAAAATCGGGGCAATCATCTTGCAAGGACCGCACCATTCCGCCCAATAATCAACCAGTACAGGACCGCTTGCTTTCAGTACAGTTTCATTAAAATCACTATCATTGACATGAAGGACCAAGTCGCTCACATTGTTTCTCCAACGTTAAAAACTTTACTATAGGAGGGGAAAACTGAGTAGTCAATCAATTTTCGGCAAAGCTGGATTTTACGGTATGCTATAGACCATGAATACTGACCATTTAACCGAAACCCGTTTCAGCAATCTTGAGTTGTCGGATGCGATCCTGAAAGGCTTAAAAGATGCCGGATTCCATCACTGCACACCCATACAGGACAAGACTCTACCGTTGGCACTACGGGGTGTAGACGTGGCGGGGCAAGCGCAGACTGGAACCGGCAAGACGGCAGCCTTTTTGTTGGCGGCTTTTCAACACCTTATCAACGATGAAGCTGATCTGGATGAAGAAGAGGAAGACGACGATTACGATGTTTATAATACTGATGATGCCGTAGAACTTGCTCTGGCAGAAAAGGTCATCGCCAAGCCCGTCAAAAACAAAGTCATCCAGTACCCCAGGGCGATCATCCTCGCGCCGACCCGGGAGTTGGCGATACAAATCCATAAGGATGCGTTGCAATTGAGCAAACGCCTAAACTTGTCATTCGCCTTGATCTACGGCGGCACGGATTACCAAAAGCAACTGACCAAAATAAAGACCAATGTCGATATTATTATCGGCACGCCGGGACGCATTATCGATTTTTACCGCCAAAATGCGTTCACGCTCGATCACGTCAAGGTCATGGTGTTGGATGAGGCTGACCGCATGTTTGACCTCGGCTTCATCAAGGACATCCGCTTTTTGCTGCGCCGTATGCCGCCGCCGGAACAACGCCTGAACATGCTGTTTTCGGCGACCTTGTCTTATAAGGTGACTGAGTTGGCTTACGAACACATGAACAATCCGGTCTTGGTGAAAATTGAGACCGAAGAAGTCACGTCCAAAGCCATCAAACAAAGTGCCTATTGCCCCGCAAACGACCAAAAACTACCGCTGCTGCTCGGTATTTTGAAACATGAGCAACCGCAACGCAGCATCATCTTCGTCAACACCAAGCGTTGTGCGGAAGAACTGGATGCCACCCTCAACGCCAATGGTTATAAAACCGCCGCCTTAAGCGGTGATGTGCCGCAGGAAAAACGCCAGAAATTGTTATTGAGTTTTCAGCAGAATGAAATATCGTTATTGATTGCCACCGACGTTGCTGCACGAGGTTTGCATATTCCCGATGTAAGCCACGTCTTCAATTACGACCTGCCGCAAGACGTGGAAGATTATGTCCACAGAATAGGTAGGACGGCGCGGTTTGGTGCAAGCGGTGAGGCCATCAGCTTTATCTGCGAGGATTATGCTTACTCCATGCCGGATATTGAGGAATTTATTGGGCAAAAAATCCCCGTCAAAGCCATAGATAAGGAATTGCTTGCGGAAGTCATTAAGCCAGAACGAAGACCCAGAGAATTCAATTCAGCCCAACGTCCCAAACGACCTCCTCATAGCCAAAACCGTAAACCTAAAGCCCCTGCATTAGCTCCCGAAAATCCTCAATAGCCGAAAAATCTACTATTTCCCTTTTTGGCAACCCTGAATCAGGTTTGCTAATAGAAACCAAATGGGCGATGCCATACTGACGTGCTGAATTCAACACCGAAAAGCTGTCGTCAATCAAAAGTGTGGTTTGTTTTTCAAAAGGATGTTGGTGTTGCAGACGATGCCAAAAATCGGCATGTTCTTTGGGTAAACCGAAATCATGTGAGCTAACCAGTCCGTCAAAAAACGGCTGCAAACCTGTTTTCTCCATTTTTAAGTCCAGGCTATCGCGGTGAGCATTAGTCACCAGCAAAACCCGCTGCGAAGACTGTTTAATCTTCTCCAAAAACTCGCTGACATGCGGCAGTATCGCTATCAATTCGGCAAGCTCGACTTTTAATCCAGCAATATCGAGTTGCAAGGTATCGCTCCAATAATCTAGGCAGTACCAATCCAACGTCCCTTCTTTGCTTTTGAAACGCGGTATCAACTGCGCTTTGGCATGTTCAACCGACAAGCCTTCTTTTTCCGCAAACTTAAGTGGCACAAATTCCTTCCAGAAATGGTTGTCGAAGCGCAAATCCAGCAAAGTGCCGTCCATATCCAGGAATACCGTATCAATTTCTTTCCAATTAACCATGAGCGCGTTACATTTAGCGAATAAACTGACAAAATAACACAATGCCTGAAAAACCCATTATCCTTAAAAAAACCACGATTGCCACCAGCCGATTGTTCCGCATGGTTCAGGATGACAACACAAATCAAACATATGTGACGGGGTTACAAACCCCGTCCCGCGTTCGTGCGCCTCCCTTCGTTCGGCAGCATCCTATAAACGCATCTTATGGCCTTTATTTTGCGTTATAGTTCTGGCAGCTTTAAGTTGTTCTTGGGCTTTAGTTACCCGATTTTTGTAAGACGGATCAATATGGGCAGTTTCGCCTAATAAGCCGGACGGGGCATGGTACCCCGTTCTTAGGGTTTTCGCGTGGTTTAGGCGATGGCAGCACAAGCCAAACGTATGTGACGGGGTTACAAACCCCGTCCCGCGTTCGCACAATGCAGCCAATGCCATACGGTTACCAAGGAATACGCCTTATTTACCGACAACAACCTGCATAACACGGGCATCGGCTATGCGGATGCGATGGCCGACAAAACAGCTAACCCGTTGCAGCGAGTACAAGTTTCTCCAGGTGTTTATGTAGATGTTGCGCCTGAAATAATAGCTTCAGTTGCCGAACCCAAAGCCAACGACCTAGGCCGTTACGAAATCACCCAAAACCCGCAAGACCGCTGGCGTTATAAAACACCATCCTTGCGAAACGTGCAACTGACCGCACCCTACATGCACAACGGCAGCATTGCCAGCTTGAGGGAAGTCGTGGAGTTCTATAATCGCGGTGGTATTGCCAATGAAAACCTCGATCCGTTAATCAAGCCCTTGCATCTTTCCGGCATCGAAACCGAAGACCTCACGACATTTTTAGAAGCATTGACTGGAGATAATGTGGAATAGTTGGTGTCTGATGCGTTTGCCACACCTGTAGGTGATATAAAATAAGTGTACCAAATCTGAACTAATGTATTTAATCTGCAATTAATACAAAAAAAAGCTATATTAATTGCTAATATTAATTAAATAACTGCGAGATTTCTGCATGTTAATCGAGTTCGCTGTCAGCAACTTCCGTTCTTTTCGTGAAAAGCAAACTTTTTCGATGGTCGCCGCACCTAGATTAAAGAAAGGTGACAATGTTTTTAAACCTGAAGTCAAGGGCGAAAAATTGCCCGACTTACTCAAAGTTGCAGCTATTTATGGTCCAAATGCGTCGGGCAAGAGCAATTTAATTAAAGCTTTTGATATTGTTAGAGAAATTATTGCTCGTCAACCCAGCGCACAACATAAGCCGCTCCCTGTTTACCCATTTCGTTTTGATCCACAGTTAATCGATCAACCCAGCCGTATTGAGCTACATTTTATCTATGCTGAACAGCGTTACCATTTTGAATTAGCTTTAACTCAAGAACGAATTGTAGAAGAGCGTCTGGTTGCATTTCCAAAAGGCAAAGAAACATTATTGTATGAACGTAGTCACTTATCTTCTGGTGATAAATATACCTTCGGACAGCAGTTAGAAGGTGGAAAAGATTTGCATGAGCTATGGAGAAAATCTACCAGTCCACAAGTATTGTTTATTGTGCAGGCCGTGGCTAATAGTAGCGAGGATTTGAAACAATTAAGAGAACCATTGGCATGGTTGCGGGCTGGTTTGATGGTTTTTTTTGGCAGAATTAGTATGCTGGCTCTTGCAGATATTAGCCAAGAACAAGCGGAAACGGATGTATCTTTTGCCAAAGAGCTTTCTTCCTTTTTGCAAGAGGTAGATGTTCCTATTACCAATATTCGATTCGATCAAATAGAACCGAACTCGTCAACTTTACTGCAATCAATAAGACCAAAATCCAATAGTACGGCAGTACTGACTCATCGAACTGAACTAGGAGAAGCAGAATTCGATATTCAAGAAGAATCCGATGGAACCAAAAATTTAATTGGGTTTTGGCTGCCTTGGAACTTACACGCCAGAACCAGGCTTGTAACTCAAAGCACTGCCCTAGTAATGGACGAATTGGATAGTAGTCTGCATCCTGAAATTGTTGCCTCTTTGGTAGCAAAACACCTTAAATCTGATTCTCCCGCCCAGCTTATTTTTACCACTCACGATACTCATTTGATGGATACCAAGCTGTTACGCCGAGATCAGTTCTGGCTCACTGAACGCGATACTAACGGTGCGACACAGTTACGCTCAATCCATGATTTTGAGGGACGTGAGAGCGAAGATCTGGAAAAGCGCTATTACGAAGGCCGTTATCGTGGACTTCCATTCATACGTAAGGCCTGACATGGCGCGTACTCCCGCTTCTTACAATCGATCAAATCCGCGATTTAAACCGCAACCGACAGTATTGGTCATTTGTGAGGATAGTAAATCGGGAAAACATTATCTAGAGGACGCTCGGTTACATTTTCGGATCAATGCCTTAGTAGAAATTACTCATTGCGGAAAAACAGACCCGTTGAATATCGTTAAGGAAGCAATTAGCCGTCAAGGAAAATTCGATAACATTTTTTGTGCAATAGATAGGGACGATCACCAAAATTTCGATGAGGCATTAAATTTAGCCAACACCTCAAAAAAAGTCGAAATCATTGCCTCTTATCCCTGCTTTGAATTCTAGTTGTTAATCCATTTCGTTGGTTACAATCGCAGACCTTATATGGCGGCGGGTAATCACTCTGCGGCGGATTTGGTTATCAAAGATTTGTGCGTACATCCTGGCTTTGAAAGCTACGATAAGGGCGAAGATAAGAATGTTTTTGGATTGCTTCTAGGGGATCAATTTACAAAAGCACGTAGTGTTGCTCCAAGAATTCTCTCCGATGCGATTACGAGCGAAGCAATGAACCCCAGCACCAAGCTACATGAGTTAATCGATTTCTTTGAAAAGCTATCAACGCCGCAAATTGTGGATAATGTTGCTTGATGAAATACCTATTACTGGGGACATCTGGTTGTCATTTGTGCGAACTGGCGGAGGAATTGATACATGAATGTCTTGTCGCCGAAGTGGATATTACCGTTGAGCTTATCGACATAGCGGAGCAAATCCAATGGCAAGCGGACTATGCCACGCTTATTCCGGTCTTGTTACACACACCAACCAACAAATCCCTTAACTGGCCGTTTACCAAAGACGACGTAGAAACCTTTATTAATCAAAATTATGACTGAACAATACCGAACCGAAAAAGACAGCATGGGCGAGTTGCAAGTCCCATCCGATGCCTTATATGCCGCACAAACCCAACGCGCTATTGATAATTTCCCAGTTAGCGGTTTGGCAATGCCGCCTGCTTTCATCAAGACCGTGGCGTTAATCAAACAAACGGCGGCTAAAGTAAACGTAGAGTTGGGCGAAATGGATAAGGCTGTTGCAGATGCTATCATCAACGCGGCGCAAAGCATTCGGGACGGGCAGCATCAAGACCAGTTTCCGATTGATGTGTTCCAGACTGGCTCCGGCACCAGCACCAATATGAACGTCAATGAGGTGATTGCAACATTGGCATCCCGAATATCCGGAACAGCCGTCAGCGCTAACGATCACGTCAATATGGGGCAAAGCAGTAATGATGTCATCCCCACCGCCATCCATGTCAGCGCCGCTTTGGAGTGCAACAATGTCTTATTGCCAGCCTTAACACATCTTGCCGGAACGATAGAAACAAAAGCGAGTTCGCTAGATCAAGTCACCAAAACCGGACGCACTCACCTGATGGATGCTATGCCCATACGCTTTAGCCAGGAACTGGGCGCTTGGGTTTTGCAAATCCGAAATGGTATCGACCGAATTCAATCAACCCTGCCTAGGGTTTATAAACTCGCCCAAGGAGGCACGGCGGTTGGCACAGGCATAAATGCCCATCCCCAATTTGCCGAGCAGTTTGCCAAATTATTGTCAGAAGAAACCAAACTGCCTTTTCAACCTAACGCTTCCTTATTTGAAAGCCTAAGTTGCCAAGATGCAATTGTTGAATTATCGTCGCAATTGAAAGTGATTGCAGTCAGTTTGACAAAAATTGCCAACGACTTGCGTTGGATGAACAGTGGCCCGTTGGCGGGACTAGGCGAAATCGAACTGCCCGCCTTGCAGCCCGGCAGCAGCATCATGCCCGGCAAAGTCAATCCGGTTATCCCCGAAGCCGTGGCGATGGTCGCCGCACAAGTCATCGGCAACGACACCACCATCACCATTGCTGGGCAATCGGGCAGTTTTCAGTTGAACGTGATGTTACCTGTCATTGCCTATAACATCCTGCAAAGCATTGAACTTATCGCCAACGTCAGTAAACTGCTTGCCGACAAAGCCATTGCTGGCTTCACCATCAGGGAAGATAATCTACAGATTGCGCTCGCAAAAAACCCTATTCTAGTGACGGCACTAAACCCCATCATTGGTTACGCAAAAGCCGCAGAAATCGCCAAGGCCGCCTACAAACAAGGCCGACCGATTATTGATGTCGCTGCCGAGATGACTGAAATTGACAGAGCTGAACTGGAAAAATTGTTAGAGCCTGGGCATTTGACGCAAGGTGGCATTGGGCATTGAAATAATGTGGACTTATCAAGCTACAAAGTAGCTTGTGGGTGAAGCACCAGCACCAACACCAACGCCAACACTAACACGCTATCAACCCAATCTCCCAAACTTAATTGTGGCTACTTGTTCGCTTGAGAATATGATGTAGTTGATTAAGATAGCTCAGGATTAAATTGATTTATTTACATTTTTGTAATTCAGTCTATGCTTTTCTATAAAATTAATAATCGTTCCCAAAGCAATATTTCTTCCTAATCTTGGGGCTATTTTCGTTAATATGATGAGTAACACCTATGGCAACACTTTATGACCTACTCCCAGATGCCAATTCTATTCTTGCGCTTGAGCCGGAGGAATTGGCTGGTTTAGCACTTGAACTTATCAACACGTCTGAACCCAATAATCAGTCGCGTCTTCATCCAACCAGTTTTTCCGATTCTGGGACTATCGGGCCTTATGCACAGGCCGACAGGGAGCAAATTCGCTTTGCGATGGCTGAGGGTTGGAACTGGCTAGTCAGTGAGGGCTTGCTGGCTCCTACGCCAGGAGGGAATACAAATGGCTGGCATTTCGTCACTCGGCGTGGCAAAAAGATCAAGAATCGTGAAGATCTGGCGGCTTACATCAACTCAGTCATTCTGCCACGGTCTATATTGCATCCGGTAATAGCCAAGGAATGCTGGTTAACTTTTATGCAGGGAGATTACGATACGGCGGTCTTTCAAGCGTTCAAGGAGCTTGAAGTTGCCATTCGAGATGCCGGAGGGTTCAACATTCAGGAATATGGCGTTGAACTTGTTCGTAAAGCGTTTCATGAGACAACCGGCTCACTGACAGATCAATCAAAACCTGCCACAGAACGTGCTGCTCTTTCACACTTGATGGCGGGAGCTTTGGGTTCTTACAAGAATCCACATAGCCACAGAAAGGTTCAATTGGGCGCAGAAGAAGCCTGCGAGATGATTGTCCTTGCCAGCCACTTACTTAAGATTGTTGACGCACGCCGCAAGGACGAGCCAGAGACTGCAATTGTTTAGCGTTAGGCGAAATAACTTTGTAAACGGTTAATGCATTATTCCAACGACAGAATAAAATCCCACTGTTCTTTATTGACGGGCATGATGGACAAACGGTTGCCACGTCTTACCAGTGCTAAATCGGCAAGCTCTTGTTTTTGCTTAAGTTCATGCAAGGAAATGGTGCGAGATAAAGTCCTCACGTATTTAACATCCACCATCATCCAAGTAGGTTTAACAGGATCACTTTTGGGATCAAAGTGAACATCGTCTGGATCAAACGCCAGAAAATCAGGATAACCTTCTTTAACGACTTCCATAATCCCAACTATACCTGGCGTTTCACAGTTGGAATGGTAAAAAAACACCTGGTCGCCCAGCTTCATCTCATCCCGCATCATATTCCGCGCCTGATAATTACGTACACCATCCCAATGCTCAGTTTGGTTCGGTCTGCTTTTAAGGTCATCAATGCCGAATGCGTCCGGCTCAGATTTCATTAACCAATAATTCATGGGAATCTGCCTACTTTATGTACTTCTTATAACTGTTAGCGGTATGTGCGGTATCGAAACTTACCTTGATGCAGCCAGCTTCTTAACTGCACTGAGCTACCAGTTTATCATCCCTAATCGGTAAAATTGTTCTACAAGCTGGTTTTTTGCGGATCGCGTACCCCATAATCTTGCCCCTCTCGAGTAGACGCTTGGCTAGATAAGGCTAATAACAGCTATATTGTGTGGAATTCGCCTTACGCTAGCATTTTTTAATCCGACTTACGGGTTGAAACTGTTTTGTTATGAGTGCGTAATTTCGTAATGATTTCTTCCAATTCAAGCAAGGATTCTTCCGGCAATTGGTCAATTTGCCGGATTAGGTTTAATTTATGTTCTGCAATATTCATAGTTACCTCTTGCACGATTGAATTAGCCAAATGTTGGATTTCGCTTTGCTTGCCCATTAATCAACTTACTCTTCCCAAGCCCTACCATCCCTAGCCAACAAAGCAACCGATGCTATCGGTCCCCACGTTCCGGCGGGGTAGGCTTTGGGGGATTCGTTGTAGTGCTTCCAGGCATCTTGGATGGAATCGATCCACGTCCAGGCTTGCTCGATTTCTTCGCGGCTTAAAAATAGCGTCGGGTTACCGCGCATGGCTTCCAGCACTAGTTTTTCGTAGCCGCCGAAAATGCGGTTCTTTTTGAAGGTATCGGAAAAGCTCAAATCCAGGCGGGTTTTTTGCAGTTTTATATGCTCGTCAATGCCGGGAATCTTGTTCAGCATCTCAATTTCCACGCCTTCATTGGGTTGCAGGTGGATAATAAGCTTATTGGGCGGCAATTCTCTAAAGCTGTCCTTGAAAATATTGTGCGGCAACTGCTTAAAATACACGACAATCTCCGTGCGCTTGCCCATCAGCCCCTTGCCGGTACGCAGATAAAACGGTACACCTGCCCAACGCCAATTGTCGATGTCCACGCGGATAGCGACGAAGGTTTCGGTTTTGCTTTTGGTATTTGCACCGTCTTCCTCGAGATAGCCGGGGACGGACACGCCTTTGATGTAGCCGCTGGTATATTGCCCACGTACCGTTTTTTCGTCCACATTATTGCTGGTAATTGGACGTAAGGCTTTGAGAGCTTTGATCTTTTCATTGCGGATGCTATGAGCTTCGAGATCGGCTGGTGGTTCCATTGCAATAAAGGTCAAAATTTGCAACAGGTGATTCTGCACCATATCGCGTAATTGCCCAGTCTTGTCGAAATAATCCCAACGCCCTTCAATGCCGACTTCTTCGGCCACCGTGATTTGGATGTGGTCGATGGTGTTGTGATTCCAATTTGTCGTAAAAATCGAATTGGCAAAACGCAAGGCCAGCAAATTCAACACGGTTTCTTTACCCAGGTAATGGTCGATGCGGAAGACTTGATCTTCGCTGAATACGCTGGCGACGACATCATTGATTTCGATGGAAGATTCCAGGTCGTGACCGATGGGCTTTTCCATTACCATGCGCGATTCTTTGGTTAACACGCCGCTTATGGCGAGCCCCTGGCAGATATTTTTGAACAAAAATGGCGAAACCGCGAAGTAATTCACCAGCACACGGGTTTTACTGTCCGTAACCGTATTCAGGATTTGATATTCATCCAGCTGAGTCAAATCAATTTTTACGTAAGATAACCGTGCCGAAAACCGCGCCCACACCGCATCTTCAATAACGTCATTTGAAAATTCTTGCAGGCTTTTGCGGGTGATTTCGATAAAATCCGCATTAACTCCGACATGTCGGTCAATCCCGATAATGCGGGTATCAGGCTCAATTAGGTTTGCCTTTTCAAGGCGATATAAGGAAATAAGTAGTTTGCGGCGAGATAGGTCGCCTAATGCGCCGAATATGACTAAATCGCAAGGTTGGTAAGTTTTCTTGTCCTTCATTTGGATACAGGTCGAATAATCAAGGGTTAATATTGATACAAATGGTATTGTTACGTTGAATTGACTCCTGTAGCCATTATCTCAAAGTTTGGTGCATGTAGCACTGATTGTAGTGCGTTATAGATTCGGCCTTGTGAAGGTTTAACTACCGTTCGCTGTGAGTCTGTCGAAAGGCTTGTGTGCTTCGATAAGCTCAGCACGAAGGCTTCAAACATCATAAAGGTCGAACCAATAAAGTGGATGGCAAATCTGCTTAGTCGAATGAATACATAAGTAGGAGAAGATAAGGTCGTTATCTTTTCGAGGTATTATAGGGATGACAGTTCATGGCGTGACTATAGGGTTTTCTAGTTGAAACAAGTTGACAGGGTGCTATTGCGTTGATTACAGTATTGATACGAAACTAAATAGACCGAAAACACTGGCTTTAAATCAACACAGATAAGCGTTAATTTAATGGGGCGCGGAAGTTTTTTGTCCAACAACCAAATATAAATGGGTAAGGTGTAAAAATGAATTTTAATAAAGTATGCGTGAATTATTTACTGGCTTTTTTTCTCCTGGGCAATGCTCAAGCTGCGGGTAATCCGGTAGGTGAAGATTTCACAATACTGCTATCACTTTGCGATGATATGCTTGAATTAGCAAAAAACCGCAATAATCAAGGTTTTGTTGATGTAGTAGATACGGCGTTAAAACTTTCAGAAGCGCAAAGAAGGGATAATTCAATGGCAATAGACCGTCTTAGACCTAAGTTGAGAGCCGCTAAAAAAGCCATCAAGGGAGGTGATTTTGACGCAGGTATCGAGTTTGTGGAAGAAGCGAAAGTATTGATGAAACCTGCTGCGTCAGATTGGGACGGCGGTTCTTGATGGGCTTGATATTGGTTGCCTGTTACTGAATAATCGTTAGCCCACTCATAAACAAGGACGTTTGATTGCAGCTTATTGGATTTTTTAGCTACCGATGCAGAATAAGCTCGACAACCAGCTTGGTGCCAAAATAAGCCAATAGTAAAAATATAAATCCCCATAACGTCCATTTGATGGCCGTTCTTCCCCGCCAGCCATAACGGCTTCGACCAACCAGCAAGCCTGAAAATATAAACCAGGCCAGAATAGAAAAAAAAGTTTTATGGGCAAATTGTTTCGCAAACATTTCTTGCTCAGAAGCAAAGCCGCTGACCAGCGTGATGCTTAAAAAGAATATACCTGCACCAATCATCTGAAAGAGTAGCGATTCCATGCTTTGCAAAGAGGGCATGGATTGTATATAACGCTTGGGTGGGTGGCTTTTAAGTTGTTGGTTTTGAATGGCAAGCAGAATGGCTTGCAAAGCGGCAATATTCAGCAGGCTGAAGGCAATAATGGCAGCCAAGATGTGGGTGTTCATTTGCCAGTTATGAATGTCGAGAGAGCGTTGTTTTTCTGGAAAACACAAGTCTAGGGCTAACATCAATGCAGTCAGAGGGAACAGAAATATCCCCAGGTTTTCGACCGGTTTGCTGAGTGTTGCCAACAACAAAAGCAGGGCAACGATCATTGAAACCAGTGAAGCCATACTAAAAAAACTAAAGTCAAAGTCCGCGTTTTGGTGGACGAGTAAGGCTGTGTACGCACCATGCAAAGCGATTGCCCCCCACGCACAGGCAAGTGCAGCTCGTCTTGATTTGCTTTGAGCCAGTGGCTTTAATATCATCACGGCACTGCTTAGATAAGCGCAGATTGCGATAACGGCAAGTGAGGTGGCATTCATGGTGTGTTTCTGTTTTTTAAAATCGTTACTTGTTCGGGTCAACCGTCGGATGCAATAGTGACGACGGCTATGTTAATATACCGCATTTAGCGTCCTAACGCATTTGCGGCAGGAATGATTCCCCCAAAAAACTAAAGATCAGGACATGTTTGATAATTTAACCGACCGATTAACCAGTACCCTTAAAAAGATCAAAGGCCAAGGCCGTCTAACCGAAGAAAACATCAAGGATACTTTACGCGAAGTACGCATGGCCTTGTTGGAGGCCGACGTTGCCCTTCCTGTGGTCACAGATTTTATTGAGCAGGTCAAGGCTGGCGCATTAGGTCAAGAAGTACAGACTAGTTTGTCGCCAGGGCAAGCGATGGTGAAGCTGGTTCAAGCTGAACTGGTCAAGGTGATGGGCAGCGCTAATGAGAAGCTCAATCTCAATGCCGTCCCGCCTGCTGTTATCTTGCTAGCGGGTTTGCAAGGTGCGGGTAAAACTACCACGGTTGCCAAATTAGGTCGCTGGCTAAAGGAAACCCAAAAGAAAAAAGTCGGTGTGGTGAGTGTGGACGTTTATCGTCCTGCGGCTATTAAACAGCTAGAAACACTGGCAAATGGGCTTTCCCTGGAATTTTTTGACAGCGACATTTCTCAAAATCCGGTCGAAATTGCCTTGCAAGCGATAGACTCAGCCAAGCGGAAATTTCTCGATGTTATCATCGTCGATACCGCAGGTCGTTTGCATGTCGATGCTGACATGATGGATGAAATCAAGGCGTTACATGCCGCCATCAAACCGATTGAAACCCTGTTTGTGGTCGATAGCATGACCGGGCAGGATGCGGCGATAACTGCCAAAGCCTTCAACGATGCCTTGCCATTGACGGGCGTTATTCTCACCAAGGCCGATGGTGATGCGCGTGGCGGGGCGGCACTGTCGATTCGCCATATTACCGGCAAGCCCATCAAGTTTATTGGTATGGGCGAAAAAACCGATGCCTTGGAGCCGTTCCATCCAGATCGCTTGGCTTCCCGCATATTAGGCATGGGCGATATGCTCAGTCTGATTGAGGGGATGGAGCAAAAAATTGATAAAGAAAAGGCTGAGAAATTTGCCAAAAAAATCCAAAAAGGCAAAGCGTTTGATTTTACTGATTTCCTTGAGCAATTGCAGCAAATGCAAAGCATGGGTGGCGTGGCTGCTATGCTGGATAAGCTGCCCGGAAGTAACAGTGTCCCCAAAGCCATGAAAGAGCAAGTCAATGACAAAATGTTGGCGCGGCAAGTTGCGGTAATCCAGTCCATGACCAAACAGGAGCGACGCTTTCCAGAATTGATAAAAGGCAGTAGAAAACAACGTATTGCAGACGGTTGTGGGCAGGAGCTTCATAATGTAAACCTACTACTTAAGCAATTTATAATGATGCAGAAAATGATGAAAAAGATGAAAGGCGGCAATATTGCCAATATGGTGCGCGGCATTAAAAACAATGTCCGTGGTATGCGGCGATAACTCCTTTCAACTAGAAAACTGAATTTTTTGTGCAGCAAAAATAATTTATTCTTCACTTATTAATAATTTCGCGTAGAATAGGTGGATTGATTTTGGCTGAATATTTTTGAGGAACTTATAAAAAATGGTAACTATTCGTCTTTCCAGAGGTGGTGCGAAGAATCGCCCTTTTTACCATGTTGTTGTAACCGACAGCAGAAGTGGTCGTGATGGTCGTTATATTGAGCGAATTGGGTTTTTCAATCCGGTAGCTCGTGGTAACGAAACCAAATTATCTTTGGACAGTGAACGCGTTGTTTATTGGAAATCCAAAGGCGCACAGCCGTCTGATCGCGTTGCAAAATTGATAAAAGATGCTCAAAAAGCAGTTGCTTAAGCTAGTTTTTTGAAAACAGGTTGTCCAATCAAGATCTTATTAATGTTGGAAAAATTTCCGGCGTTTTTGGCGTAAAAGGCTGGGTAAAAGTATTTTCTTACACAGAACCCAGAGAAAATATCCTTAGCTATAAGCATTGGCTACTTAAAAAAGGTAGTCAGGATAATTCGGTTAAAGTAATAAGTGGTCAGCTTCAGGGTAAAAATGTAGTCGCCCAGATTGAAGGCGTAACCGACAGAGATCAAGCCCTCTTTCTCATGGGTTGGGAGGTGTACATCACCCATGAACAGTTACCCGCCCTGGCAAAAGGGGAATATTACTGGACAGATTTGATAGGTCTGGATGTTGAAAACCTGGAAGGGGTTCAACTCGGCAAAGTAGAAAGCTTATTTGAAACAGGTGCCAACGACATTCTTCTAGTCAAGGGAGAGCGGGAGCGAGCATTACCCTTTATTAAAGGGCAGACGGTAATATCCATTGATGTTGTCGAACGTAAGATTATCGTCGATTGGGATGCTGATTTTTAGCAATCGCCATGCGCTTTGATGTACTGACCCTGTTCCCAGAAATGGTTGTTTCTGCCGCAAGTTATGGAATAACAGGCAGGGCGCAAGAACGAGGAATTGTTGAACTTTCGGCGTGGAATCCCAGGGATTATACGCACGACAAGCATCGAACAGTGGACGACCGCCCCTACGGCGGCGGCCCTGGGATGGTGATGAAATACCAGCCTTTGCACGATGCGCTAAACGATGCAAGGCTGGCGGGTTCAGATTCAGCCAAAGTGGTGTATTTAAGCCCACAAGGCAAGCCGATAACCCAGGCATTGCTGACTGAAGCCAGTGGATTACAGCAGCTAATACTGGTTGCAGGTCGTTACGAAGGCGTAGATGAACGCTTTGTCGAATTAGATTGCGATGAAGAGTGGTCAATCGGCGATTATGTCATCAGCGGCGGCGAGTTGGCTGCGCTGGTGGTTATTGATGCGATTACACGGTTATTGCCGGGTGCGTTAGGTGATGAAGATTCTGCCCAGCAAGATTCGCATGTAGATGGTTTGCTGGATTACCCGCACTTTACCCGTCCCGAACAGGTTGAGGGTGTTGCGGTACCGGACGTGTTATTAAGCGGCAATCATGCAGATATTGATCGATGGCGTACAAAACAAGCAGTAGGCAGAACGTGGCAGAAACGTCCCGATTTGCTAGAAAAAAAAGTATTAACGGCAGAGCAGGAAAAGCTGCTGAAAGAATTTGTAAATCAAGTTGAATTGAATTAAACACAGGTGTGGTAATGAGTAACATAATTGAGCAACTAGAAAAAGAGCAGCTAAGACAGATTCCTGATTTTGGCCCAGGTGATACCGTGGTTGTACAAGTCAGGGTAAAAGAAGGTGAGCGCGAACGTATACAGGCATTTGAAGGTATCGTCATCGCAAAGCGTAACCGTGGTCTGAACTCGGCATTCACGGTACGCAAAATTTCCCACGGCACTGGTGTAGAGCGGGTATTTCAAACCCACAGCCCGATTATCAGTGAAATCCAAGTCAAACGTCGTGGTGATGTCCGCCGTGCTAAATTGTATTACTTGCGTGATCTTACCGGTAGAGCAGCACGTATCAAAGAAAAATTGTAAACTCATTTTTTTACGATGATTCCTTAAAAAAGGCAACGTTAAGTTGCCTTTTTTATGCGTGAAAGAAACGTATCAGAGCAGCTAGGGCAGCCGTTTTTTGCTATAGATGCGTTTATTTGAACACGGTTCTAGTGAATGGTATGATTCTACCGTTGCCGATAATTTTCGGCACCCATGACACTAACAAACCAGAGGAATAGTTATGAAACAGTATGTGGCAGAGTTTTTCGGGACGTTTTGGTTGGTCTTAGGCGGGTGCGGCAGTGCGGTGCTTGCGGCTGCGTTTCCTGATGTGGGCATCGGCTTGATGGGTGTTTCATTTGCTTTCGGGCTAACTGTATTGACGATGGCATACGCTATCGGTCATATTTCCGGTTGTCATTTGAATCCGGCGGTATCCATCGGGTTATGGGCAGGTGGCCGTTTTCCCGCCAATAAGTTGTTGTTTTACATCGTTGCACAAGTCGTAGGCGCAATAGTCGCGGGTGGAGTCCTGTATCTTATCGCCAGTGGCAAAGCAGGGTTTGACGTTATCGCAGGGTTTGCTTCCAATGGTTACGGCGAGCATTCGCCAGGCGGCTATTCCCTGAACTCAGCGTTGATAACAGAAGTCGTCATGACCATGATGTTCCTCATCATTATCTTAGGAGCGACTGATACCCGCGCACCCCAAGGTTTTGCACCGATTGCAATTGGCTTAGGACTTACCTTGATCGGCGAATTCAACTCTGAAGTGCAATTCTAGTATTCATGCGGCTTGTCGTTTGTCGACGCCAAAAAATACCGCATGGGGTGTTTTGTAGTTTAGCGTTTTTCGTGGTCTGTGATTAAGTTTTTGCATGACAGCCTCTACTTGACTCTCA
>NZ_CBAROL010000016.1:0-45699 GCF_964779595.1 Methyloglobulus sp. | reverse complement strand
ACAAGGCCATAAGGTGCGCTTATAGGATGTGCCGAACGAAGGGAGGCGCATCGTTCGCGTTGTTTGGGCAAGACAACCGCGTACGGCAATGGTATGGACTCCTCCTTCCTGACGGCACGAACGCGTGACGGGGTATGTACCCTGTCACTCACATTTTGCCGACAGTGGCGTTGTTGAACCACGCTGAAACCCTACGAACGGGGCAACATGCCCCGTCCCGGCTCAAGTCACCGCCATCGATGCTTGGCCGTCGGAAACCACCAGCGCAGGCACTGACAGCTTCACCTGGACGCTCAACCTGCCCACGCCAGGTAAATACTATATCCAAGCCCGTTGGACAGCCGATTCCGTCCGTGGCTATGATGTCAAATACACCGTTACCGGCACAGACGGCATAAGCAGCAAACTCATCAACCAGCGCACCACGGGCAACACCTGGACTAACTTAGAGGTCAAAACCGTTGCCGCCCCCAGCATCGTCACCGTTAAGCTCAATACCAACAGTACCGGCAAAATAGCCGCCGATGCCGTCCAAGCCCTGCCTGTCGCCATCGCCACCAGCGTCAACTACGTGTTTGCCGACCACCTCGGCACACCCAGAGTCATCACCCGTGCCACCGACAACCAAATGCTCTGGCGCTGGGACAACGCCGACCCCTTTGGCATCACCCAACCCAACCAGAACCCCGCCGCCCTCGGCGCATTCACCTACAACCCACGCTTCCCAGGGCAATTGTATGACGCAGAGACCGGGCTGTACTATAATTACCACCGGAACTACAGCCCAGGCACAGGAACTTATACCCAGTCCGACCCGATTGGCTTGGGTGGGGGGATTAATACTTACGCATATGTCGGCGGGAATCCGGTAAACTTCGTTGATCCGGAGGGGTTGAACCCCGCAATACCAGTTATTGGCCCGATATGCGCAACGAACCCTATTCTTTGCGGGATAGTAGTTATTGGCGGCGGCGGTTGGTGGGCGATTACACATCCGATATCGCCTCCAGATGATGGCATTATTCCTGATTCCGTTGATAGTGAAACTATTAGCGGAGAAAAGTGTGGTAAATGGATGTGTGAAGAGCCCGGTCAATATGATAAAGTTGGAACACGAAAAGAAGTGATACGCATGGGTTGGTTCGTTGCTTATGGTATTGACGAAGCCGATGCAGTTTACAATTGGAAAAAATTAGTCCAAAACTCAGCCCCCATTGGCTACAATGCAAGACATATTAAACCGAAACGCTGTAAAAAGCTGAAGTAGTTTATGGAATCTACATACTTAAATGTGGATTGTATTTTGCAGTCAAATCAATCCTTGGCAGACATTATATCGTACCTGCAAGACGACATATTCATTCTTTGGAATGAATCAAATGATAAAGGGAATTCTGTTGGACTAGAAACAAAACTCATTGATACAAAAACACCACAAGCAGATATCTCAAAATTTTTAGATCTATTTGAATCTTTGCCAGCTACTTTGGCAATAATTTTAAAAAACTGCAATGAAAAGATTTTTGATATTGGTTTTGAAAGTGGAACTCAGTTGGATACTTTGATAGATTCGTCAACGGTAATAAGGTTGTCTCAATTAGGTTTTAGCATAGGTATTCGCATATATCCACCGTATGACCGATCGGCGGATTAAAGCCGCGTAACACGGTAAGGCAAGGCGCACTAACTGAAAGGCAGTGCGCCGAATTGAACCATCCTATGCGGCGCAATCCGCTTCCACCCTTGACTGGCTATGCCTTGCCTTGGCAAAACCGTGCCAATATACATAATGCCCTGGATTATGCGAATAAGTCGGGGCTGCTTTCCGCACCCCTCTTGTTCGCATAATTTGCACTATGCAAAATGGCACTTGTTTTGCCGGGGCGCACCCTCCAGAATCTTATTTGAGCGTCCGCTTAACGGAAAATTAGTTGTTGGCCTCCAACTACTGGTTTGGGTCGGATTCAGCCCGACAGTACAAATTAATTTCTGAGCATCAGATCAAGTTCTGAGCTTTACAACGATCTAATCCCTAAAATTCTCAAACTGCAAAGGCATTTCCAGTTTTTCTTCCTTTAGCATCTGGATGACTTCCTGCAAATCATCGCGTTTTTTGCCCGTGACCCTGACTTGTTCGCCTTGGATAGCGGCTTGTACTTTCAGTTTTTTGTCTTTTATCAATTTAACGATTTTTTTGGCGAATGCACTATCAAGCCCCTGCTTCAAGGTGATTTCCTGACGCATGAGCTTACCGCTACCTTTGGCATCGCCCACTTCCATGCAGGCAATGTCCACACCGCGACGGCTCAATTTCGCGCACACGATGCTGAACATCTGCTGGAGTTGGAAAGTGGATTCGGAAATCATGATGACTTTGTTATCGGTCAGCTCGAAGCTGGAGTCTGTACCCTTAAAATCGAAGCGCGTACCGACTTCCTTGCTGGCTTGGTCGATAGCGTTTTTGACTTCGTGTGGGTCGAATTCGGAAATAATATCAAATGATGGCATGGCTTTAGTCGTCGTGTTAGTTAGCGTTAATTCATTGTTCTGGTTTAGTTATATCGGCAATTGCCTGGATACGCAAACGGCGGATAGCTTCACCAATTTCTGCGCCTTGCAGCTTACCATCCATCAAGTCTGAGGTATCAACGGATGCTGCTACTTTCGCTGCTGTAAACAAATAAGCCGCTTGCGGGTAAGGCTTATGTTCAAGCCCTGTACGGCCTTTGGCATCTGCCTCGCACGCCAGCAAGAATTCGGAAAACTGGTTATGCTGTTTAAACGCACCTAAAGCGTTCAACAGGTCAACCAAAGTTGATGGCTTTAATTCCGTTACCTTATGGCAATGGGTGTGATATTGCATCACGTGTGAAGCTAATGACTTGAAAGCATTAGGTACACGTAAACGGTCGCACAAAGCCTCCAAGACGGGCAAGCCCTTGGTTTCGTGTCCGTAATGATGGGGCAGATTGTCCTTGGGTGACAACGCCTTACCCAGATCATGCACCAAGGCAGCAAACCTGACTTCGGGCTTAGGCGTTAATAATGCCGCCTGTTCTAAGCACATCATGCTATGCAATCCGGTATCAATTTCTGGATGGTATTTTTCCGGTTGCGGTACGCCAAACAGGTTATAAATTTCTGGAAAGATTTTTTCGAGTGCGCCGCAATCCAGCAAGGTATAAAAAAATGCGGAAGGTGACGTTTCATTTAAGGCTTTGAACAACTCTGCCCAAACCCGTTCTGGCACCAGATGATCGACTTCTCCTGCATCGACCATCCCTTGCATCAATTCCTTTGTATCTGTTGCCAGCTTAAATCCCAAATGATGATAACGTGCCGCAAATCGGGCTACTCGGAGGATACGCACGGGGTCTTCTGCGAAAGCCGGCGAAACGTGCCTAAATAGCCGCTTGTCTAAGTCATCCTTCCCGCCATAAGGGTCAATGACCTCGCCTTCTGGAGTCAAGGCAATGGCATTGATGGTTAAATCCCGGCGCTGTAAATCCTGCTCCAATGTAACGTCAACATCCGCATGGACGATAAAACCTTTGTAGCCCGGCGCGGTTTTTCGTTCGGTTCTTGCGAGCGCATATTCTTCATGGCTTTCTGGGTGGAGGAAAACCGGAAAATCTTTACCCACCGCACGAAAGCCCTGCTTAACCATGGATTTCGGCGTTTCCCCAACCACGACCCAATCGCGCTCCTTTACCGGATAGCCCAGGAGCTGATCGCGGACAGCACCGCCAACGAGGTATTTTTCCATCAAATAAATAATGCGAGTTTGAACGATGTTTAGGATAGCATAAACCACTTCAAAAACGCATAATGACGGTCTATTCTGGATTTGCAACTTAGCGTATTAAGGGGAATTATTTGATAGGCATTATCTTTGCCAGCTTATTGTTAGGAATGGTGTCGGGCGTATTAGCTGGGCTGTTTGGTATAGGAGGTGGTTTGGTGATTGTGCCTGTACTGGTGTTTCTATTTACGGCACATGGACTGCCTACCGAACTGGTCATGGTGATGGCTATCGCAACTTCGTTGGCGACTATCATCCTTACCGCCACTTCTTCCGTGCTTGCCCATCACCGATTAGGTTCCGTGCTATGGGATAAGGTATTTAGGCTAGTTCCTGGGGTTATCTTGGGTGCAATCGTGGGTGCGGCCATCGCTGGACATATAAATGCCGGATTTTTAAAGGCTATTTTTATCCTCTTTTTGCTGTATGTGGGCATTCAAATGGCCTTAGAAATACAACCTAAAACGGGTTCTGCCGATTATTCCAGGCAGATTGATTTTAGGGTGGCAGGGGTAATCGGGCTATTATCCTCGTTGCTAGGCATAGGCGGGGGAACTCTGACAGTGCCTTATTTGGTGCATTGTCGATACCCCATGCGTAATGCGGTCGCCATCGCCAGTGCCTGTGGTCTGCCGATAGCCGTTACTGGCACAATAAGCTACATGGTTTTGGGTATGAACGCTCCCAACTTACCAGAATGGAGTTTTGGTTATGTGTATTTGCCGTCTTTCTTCGGGGTTGCGATAGGGAGCATTTTTACCGCACCATTTGGTGCAAAGCTTGCCCACAAGCTGCCTGCACAACAATTAAAACGCTATTTTTCGTTGTTAATTTTTGTTTTGGCAGCTAAGTTGATGTGGTATTGAATTTTAGATATCTCGGAATAAGTTCTTCGACAGGCTCAGGACGAACGGTAATGAACTGATTTTAGTAGCTTTTACAGCTAATCGCTTAATCCCCTAACAATCTGAGCGATTGCCACGCCAATATCCGTCGGCGAATTCACCACTTCGACTCCAGCTACTCTAAGCGCGGCAACTTTGCCCTCTGCTGTACCTTTGCCGCCCGTAACGATAGCACCGGCATGACCCATACGCTTACCAGCAGGCGCGGTTTGTCCAGCGATATAAGCAACAACAGGTTTGGTGATGTGGGCTTTGATGTACTCGGCAGCGGCTTCTTCGTCACTGCCGCCGATTTCACCGACCATGACGATGCCTTTGGTTTGGTCGTCTTCTTGAAAGCGAGATAAGACATCGATAAAGTTCATGCCGCGTATGGGATCGCCGCCGATACCGACGCAAGTGCTTTGCCCTAGCCCTTCACGGGTGGTTTGGTGGACGGATTCATACGTCAATGTACCTGAACGCGAGACGATGCCAATCGAGCCAGGAAGATGGATTTTGCCCGGCATGATGCCGATTTTGCATTCGCCTGGGGTGATAATGCCGGGGCAGTTGGGACCGATTAATAAGGCATCAGAACCTGCCATAGCGGCTTTCACTCGCAACATTTGTAAGATGGGAATGCCTTCGGTGATGCACACGATAAGTTTAATGCCCGCATCGACGGCCTCTAGGATGGCATCTGCCGCGTAAAAGGGCGGCACGTAAATCATGCTGGCGGTTGCGCCTGTGCCGTTTACTGCGTCTTGTACGGTATTGAACACGGGCAACCCTAAGTGCTGTTCGCCGCCACGTTCTGGGGTCACGCCGCCCACTAGCTTTGTACCGTATTCCAGCGCACCCTGGGAATGGAACGTGCCTTGTTTGCCGGTAAAACCCTGGCAGATGACCTTGGTGTCTTTGTTGATTAGGATGCTCATGCCACTTCTCCTGCCAAGGCTACAACTTGTTCAGCGGCATGGGCTAAATCGTCTGCTGCATAGAGATTAAGCCCAGTATTGCTTAATAAAGCCCTGCCTTCCTCGACATTCGTCCCTTCCAGGCGGACAACGACGGGTATTGTGACATGGACTTCTTGTATTGCCGCTAAGATGCCTTGTGCGATTACATCGCATTTTACGATACCGCCGAAAATATTCACCAATACGGCTTTGACGTTATGGTCGGAAAGAATGAGTTTAAACGCTTCACACACTTTTTCCACATTAGTGCCACCACCAACATCAAGAAAGTTGGCAGGTCTACCGCCTTTGAGCTTGACCAAATCCATCGTCGCCATAGCAAGGCCCGCACCATTTACCATGCAGCCGATATTGCCCTCCAGAGTGATGTAGTTAAGCCCGAATTGTTGGGCGATATTCTCACGCGCGTCTTCTTGCTCAGGATCTTTTAACGCCATTATGTCTGGATGTAACGCCAAGGCATTATCATCGAAGTTGATTTTGGCATCCAGCGCCATTAATTCGCCTGTGCTGGTTACGATCAGCGGGTTAATTTCAATCTGGCTGGCATCTTTTGCTAAAAACAAGTCAACCATGCCGCGCATGATTTTTTCCAAGGCTTTATGTTGCTGTCCTTTTAGCCCCAAAGCGTATGCAATATTCCGACATTGGTAAGATTGCAAGCTCGTTATGGGGTTAATTATTACCGATTGAATTTGTTCTGGGGTCTCGTTGGCAACCGCTTCAATATCCATTCCACCCGCTGCCGAAGCGATAAATATCATCCTCTCACTGTTTCTATCGACGAGCAAACTGAGGTATAGCTCACGTTCGATAGGATAGGTGTTTTCAATTAGCACTTGGTTGACGGGCAATCCAACTGCATCTGTTTGGTGAGTAATTAGCTGAATACCCAACATTGCTTTGCTAATATCAGCAACTTCAGCACCGGATTTGGCAAGTTTAACGCCACCTGCCTTGCCTCTGCCACCCGCATGAACCTGGGCTTTAACGACCCAGCTTTCACCGCCAAGTATCTTGGTAATTTCGGACGCATTCTCGGATGTAGTTGTGGACTTGCCATCAGGAACAGGTATCCCGTATTCCAGAAAGAGCTGTTTGGCTTGATATTCGTGGATGTTCATTGATTATTCCTGGTTTTTGGTGAGCAGTGCGCTTGCTACTCTGGGTAATTACACAAGTTTCGGCTATAGTTATGATAACCGACAATTCCGGCTAAGTCCCTGAAAAGCGTAATTCTAAATACCATAATGCACATTAATAACCCAAAGACGATTTACCCTTGCCCTTTTTCTAAAGGTTATGGGATGCCTGCCAAACAAGCCTGGCAGTTACTGAATGTTTATTACATCTATCGTTTTATTCTTGCTTGTTCTTTTAGCCTGCTGTTTTATTTGAAATTTGGGTCTTTGTTATTCAGCCCGTTTGACAGGTTATTGTACGCTTACAGCAGCGTGACCTATTTGCTGTTGACCCTCATTCTTGGCATTTGCATCTTCTGGCGGGTTCTGGGTTACAGCCTGTTGGCACAGCTACTGATTTTTACTGACATCATTATGCTTACCTTGCTGATGCATGCTTCCGGTGGGATCGGCAGCGGCATAGACATACTGCTGGCGGTTTCGATAGCGGCAGGGGGATTATTAATTGGTGGACGTTGTGCCCTGGTATTTGCAGCCCTTGCCAGTTTAGCGATATTGACGGCGGAGCTGTATGCCGCACAGAATCAATTGCTTGCCAAAACCAATTACACCTATGCAGGCATGTTGGGTGCTACCTATTTTGCCATCGCATTGTTGTCACTGGTTTTGGCGCGACGTTCAGAACAAATGTTGCAGCTTGCCGACCAGCAGGAACACACTATCATCCAACTGGAAGAGCTTAACCAGTACATAATCCAGCATTTGCAATCCGGCATTATCATTGCCGACGAACAGCAAGTCATACACGTTGCAAATCAGGCGGCATTGCGATTGGCGAATTTGTCCCTTACGCCGCATAAATTGAGAGGGCTTTCTGGGCATTTGTCCCAACAGTTTCAAAATTGGTTAAACGCGCCAGAACACAGCGTAACGATGTTGCAATTGTCAGTGGAAACCGAAATCCAGTGCCGTTTTATGACCTTACCGACCCATCAGCAGGTGTATTACATGATTATTCTGGAAGATATAAGCTTATACAATCAACGCTTGCAACAAAGCAAATTGGCTTCCTTGGGCAGATTGACCGCCAGCATTGCCCATGAAATCCGTAACCCTTTAGGTGCTATTAGTCATGCCGGACAATTATTGTCGGAATGCACCCAGTTGACCAGCCAGGACTTGCGTTTGACGAAGATCATCACAAGCAATTCCAGCAGGGTAAACCAGATTATTGAAGATATTTTGAATTTATCTAAAAGGACGGATTCTGTGCGCGAAAAAATAGATTTGGCGCACTGGCTGAATGATTATCTGGATAATTTTTATATCGAACACACAGACGCTAAAGATACATTTAAACTCTCGTTAAACGATACGCCTATGTGGGGGTTCATCGACCCTGGGCATTTAAAGCAGATTATGGATAATTTATGCCAAAATGCCTTGCGCTATGGAGAGCCAGAACGGGGAGAAATACAGATTCAAATGCAACACGACCGCCACGGCCCTTGTTTGGAGGTCATAGACAATGGTGCTGGGATTGCTCCTGAACACCTCAAGCAGCTCTTCGAGCCATTTTTCACGACTTCGCCTAGCGGCACGGGACTTGGGCTTTATATTTCCAAAGAATTAGCGGAATTAAATCAGGCAAAATTAAGCTATTATTTAACGGATCAAAATCGTAGCTGCTTTCGGCTATGTTTACAGGATGCAAACTTGACCACTATAGAAATATGAGTAAAGCACTGGCTTTGATTGTTGATGACGAACCCGATATACGGGAGTTGTTGGAGCTGACTTTAGATAGAATGGGCATTCAAACGCATTCTGCCGAAAACATTAAAGATGCCAAGGCATTGCTGCAACAAAAATCGTTTGATTTGTGCCTGACCGATATGCATTTACCTGATGGTAACGGGCTGGATTTGGTCGAATATGTTCAAAAACTGTCCAATCCGTTACCCGTTGCCGTCATTACCGCACACGGAAGTATGGACACCGCTATACTAGCGATGAAAAAAGGCGCATTCGATTTTGTATCCAAGCCCATTGATTTAGCTGGCTTAAGACAGCTTATCAGCAGCGCATTAAAGCTTTCTGACTCTGATACGCCTAAAGAACGCCGAACCCGAAATACCTTATTGGGCGATTCTGCGGTCATGCGTGATATTCGTTCAAGAATTGATAAGCTGGCGCGTAGCCAGGCTCCCGTTTATATTAGCGGGGAATCAGGTTCAGGAAAGGAATTGGTGGCGCGGTTGATACATCAACAAAGTTCTCGTAGCGACAAAGCATTTGTTGCGATTAACTGTGGAGCCATTCCCAATGAATTGATGGAAAGCGAGTTTTTTGGACATAAGAAAGGCAGTTTTACCGGCGCTGTCAGCGATAAAAAAGGCTTGTTCCAGGCTGCCGACGGCGGCACCTTGTTTCTCGATGAAGTGGCCGATTTACCGCAAGCCTTACAGGTTAAGTTGCTGCGTGCTATTCAGGAAAAGAAAGTCCGTCCAGTGGGTGAACAACTGGAAATCGCAGTTGATGTGCGCTTGCTCAGTGCCACCCACCGTAATCTTGCCGATATGGTTAAGTCCGGTGTATTCAGGCAGGATTTGTATTACCGAATCAATGTTATCGATCTGGTTTTACCGCCCTTAAGAGAAAGATCTGCCGATATAGCTATGCTGACAGAGTACGTATTAGCTAAGTTAACCGCAGATAGCAAAAAACCTGCCATTTCAGCGGCTGCGTTAACTGCTCTGCAAAAATACCGCTTTCCTGGCAATGTACGGGAGCTGGAAAATATCCTGGAACGGGCATTAGCCTTATACGATGGCAACACCATAGACGAAGATGATCTTAATTTACCCTTAGTTGCAAGCAACTTTAGCGATAATGATTCTGAACAGCCTGACTACGATCCTGCTGTGGAAAGCCTAGAAGACTATCTGGATGGCATAGAACGTAAAGCCATTACAACGGCTTTGGAAGAAAACAAATGGAATAAAACCGCTGCCGCGAAACAACTAGGGCTGACCTTTAGATCATTTCGCTATCGCTTAAAAAAGCTGAATATGGAAGAATAATTTAAAGGCTAAAGAAACAATCGTGCTTGACAGATGTACTAAAGCCTTTTTCTAATTTTCTTGTTTACTTTACAGAGCCTTAGTCTTAAACCTGATATTTTTTCATGCCTTCAAGCTTAGTGATGCCAGCTTTTATTTTGGCTTCAACACCCGCATTCAACTCGTCATTCTTATAAACCTTGTCCACTAGATTTTCCGTAACTAACGCTTCTTTTATCCAGCGTTTGGTAAAGCGATAGTTACTGTAGTTAGTTGCTACTTCACCTGTTTTAGGATCTTTCAAGCCAGTGCCTTTGATGGTTTCGGCCACAGCCGCAACAACTGGTGCAGGTTTAGTTTCGGCTACAGGTTTAGATGCCGCTTTTGGTGCTGATGTTGGTTTAGATGCTACTACTATTGGTGCGGCTGTCGGCTTAGGTGCAACTTTCGGAGTCGGTTTAGGTGCTGCTGCTACCTCGACAGGTTTCTTTGCTGCTGCAACCGGTTTAACGGCGGCTGGCTTGGCGGCTACTGGACTAATCTTTGCAGCCGGTGCTTTTGGCACTTCGGTTACGGTTACCTGTTGCTTAGGTTGAGCCGCTGGTGTGGATTTTGGTGCTGTGCCTTCTGTTTTCTTCTCATTTATAATGACGTAGATAACATAAGCAACAAATAATGTAGTTAATACAAACAACCCTTCTGTCATAACGATTCCCCATCTTTTAGATTAATTGTTTATCTGCTGTCCATTAAATTTAGAAGCCATCCATGCAACTAGCAAACCCTCTCGCCATGCCTAAATATAACAGATGCAGGCAAATTTGTTAAATTCAATTGAACACAATGTCCAAACAATTTGGTTTTTTGCTAATCACCAGGATAGCAAGGCTTAATTGTATACTAGATAATCCAAGTTTTCACGATGCAATCATTTGATGCTAACACTAACATCAATGACGATTACCAAGACCAGGTAGCCGCTGCGCCAATCCCATCGCATGTTTAGACAATAAGGCTTTTGCAGCAGGTAAGTGATCCAGCGCAGCAAGACCAATATTCCTGGCTGCGGCAACTGCCAGCCAGTCATTGGAAAACAGTTTTACCAACGTGTCGGTGAAAAAGATAGTGTTGCGGTGGTCTTGTTCGCGTGCGCTTACATACTCGTTTAGGAATGTTGCTGAACCTATGTCTTCGCCTTGCTCGTGTTGTTTGAGGATCATGTCCGCTAATTGCACGACATCGCGTAACCCTAAGTTAAATCCTTGTCCTGCCACGGGATGTAGTTGATGGACAGCGTTGCCAATAATAACAGCACGACCTGAGTGCATACGATCAGCGCGGATAAGTGAGACCGGAAATGCCCGACGTGGTTCGGCTAAAGTGAGTTGCCCAAGCCGATAGCCGAAACAGTGCTGTAAGGCTTCTAAAAAGTCGTCTTCACTGCCTGACATAAGCGAATCCGCGTCTTCTGCGCTACGTGTCCAGACTACGGAACAGCGATTTTTGCCTACCGGCAGCAGTGCTAAAGGGCCTGATTCGGTAAAGCGTTCATAAGCGACATTACGGTGTGGTAATGAGGTTTTTACGGTAGTGACCAGGGCAGTTTGCCCGTATTCGGTAACTTGTTGCGTTATATCCAGCAATCTCCGTACCGAAGAGTTGCCTCCATCCGCACCAACCAATAATTTTGCCGTTAGGCATAATGTATTATCCTTGAGCTTTATGCTGGCATTAACTTCGGTCACATCGGACATCAGCCCAGCTAAACGAGCTGGGCAAAGCTGCGTAATCTCAGCTTTATCAACCAATTCTGCAACATGGCTTTCAATGTCCCGGGCGGTGATGACATAACCCAAGGCATCGACGTTTTGTTTTCGTGCAGATAAGCGAACTTTGCCGAAATGTCCACGATCAGAGACGTGAATATCGGTAATGGCGGTTGCTTTCTGGTGAATATCTTGCCAAATACCAAGACCTTCCAATGTAGCAATAGTGCCAGCGGCCAAGGCCAACGCACGGTCGCCCATCGCTGAATGGAACAATTGTTCCTTGGTGTTGGCTTCAATGATGGCAACCCGCAAGCCGCTACCGTTGAGCGCTAAGGCCAAACAATTACCTGCTAGTCCACCACCAACTATGATGACATCGAATGATTGCACGGACTCTTGCATTAGCTGCCCTGCATCAAAGCTTCGATTTCCGCTATCGTTCTAGGTACGGCATTGGTCAGGATTTCATAACCTTGCTCTGTCACTAATAGATCGTCTTCGATGCGTATGCCGATGCCGCGCCACTTTTCATCCACAGTTTTGCAATCTAAGGGGATATACAGGCCGGGTTCGATGGTCAGCACCATGCCTGGCTCCAGCAAACGCCATTTTTGGTCTATTTTGTAATCACCAACATCATGTACATCCATTCCTAGCCAGTGACCGATACGGTGCATATAGAACTGTTTGAATTTTTCTTTCTTGATAAGTGCTTTTACTTTACCTTCCAGCAAACCCAAGGCAACTAAGCCTTTGGTCAGCACCTCAACCGAGGCATCATGGGCATTGTGCCACGGCGTACCGGGTTTGATTTGCTCGATGGCGGCAGTTTGGGCATCTAAAACCAATTGATAAAGTTGTTTTTGTGGCTCACTGAAACGACCTGAAACAGGAAAAGTACGGGTAATATCGGCAGCGTAATGGTCGCATTCTGCACCCGCGTCGATTAACAGCAAGTCGCCATTTTTTAGTTTATCGGTATTTTCGGTGTAATGCAGCACACAAGCATTTTTACCGCCTGCCACGATAGAAGGATAAGCGACAGAGCGCAGCCCTTCCTGCATAAAGTGATGCACTAGCTCAGCTTCAATTTGATACTCATACATACCAGCCTTGCAAGTTTGCATAGCACGTACGTGTCCTGCTGCGGAAACCTCGCCAGCACGGCGCATCAACTTGATTTCTTCTGGACTTTTGAACAGGCGCATTTCATGCAAGATATGTTCTAGCGACACCAACTCCCCAGGTGCAACTAACCCCGATCTAGATTGGCTTTTGATGTGGTTGATCCAATCCAACAAATGATGATCCAGATCTGGATCGCGCCCCATGGGATAAAACACCTTATGCTTGTTTTCTAACATGCCGGGCAAGATGTCATCCAAATCATCAATAGGAAACGCATCATCGGCTTGATAATGTCCGGTCGCGCCTTCCAAACCTGCGTGCGCGCCTTCCCACAAGGCCTTAGCCTCATCAAATTCACGGCAAAACAAGATATATTCGCCTTGTTCGCGTCCAGGGATGAACACAGCCAAGGCATCTGGCTCAGAAAATCCGGTCAGGTAATAAAAATCGCTGTCTTGCCGATACGGATAATGCACGTCACGGTTACGGATTTTGGTTGATGAACTGCCCAATAAGGCAATATTGCCCTTCCCGATGCGCTGCATCAATTGTTTGCGGCGTTTTTTGAATTCGCTTTGTTTCATGTTTGTCTATCGCTCAATGTACGGTGCGGTTATCCGCTGAGTTTAGTTCTGTCCGTAGAAAGATGACAGCAGCTCGGAGATATTCAGTGATTTCCATAAAATCATTCTCTGCCTCGTCGTCCTCAGCGTCTGAGTCAAGTTTAGTAATTTCGGCAATATCTTTGACGACTTCACGTATTTCTTCCGACCAATTTGGCGTTGAATCGGTTGTTGAAGACGTAGAGCCGAGTCCAAATAAAAAGCCCTGACACCATTTTCTTAAGGCTTCTACCTGTTCGTTAAGTGGGAAGTCATCATCAGGAAGCAGTAGCTCAAAGGCAAATTCATCGCCAGCCAACAAGTTTTTGATGTCCTCAAATAAATCTTCCAGAAGTGAACGGTCTTCATCACTAATGTCATCGGCATCTTTCAGCAATTCCTGTAACCAAAACCTAAGTTCCGTCCGATCATTAACGCATAACATACCCGCCGCCATACCGTGCGCTTCTGCTGCGGAAAGCTCGCCATCGTTTTTTGCAACTATTGTGTCAATGTCTTGATATTGCATGTGTCTAAATGATTCAACTATACTAAAATGTAATAGGCTTATGCTACCATTTATCAAAGATTTGTTTATGATTAAGCTAATGCAGGATTGTTACGCTTAAGTTAATAGCTATCTTGCCATAGCTTTTACAAACGGCAACCCATAGTCCATTAAACCGTTGACTACCCACCTAATCAAAGTGATGCCATGACCGATAAAGAACCTTATCAATCCTTAGAGTTAAGGGATCTTGAAACAAAGCTGGATCAACTCATAGACCTGTACGATTCAGTCAAAAATGAAAATGAGACTTTGAAGAGTAAGCAGGATGATTTAGTCCGAGAAAAAGCCTATCTTCTTGAAAAAACTACCATAGCCAGAAATCGGGTTGAAGCCATGATTTCGCGGCTAAAAGCAATGGGGCAAAGTTAATGAGCGTTAAACCCCAAACCGTTTTACTTACCATCATGGGTAAGGAATACAAGATTGCCTGTGAATCGCAAGAGCAGGAAAACCTCATCCGTTCAGCAAGTGAACTAGATGCCCAAATGTGCAAAATGCGTGATTCCGGTAAAGTGGGCAATGCGGAGCGGATTGCCGTGATGGCTGCGCTAAATTTGAGCCATGAATTGCAAAGCTTGAAAAAACAGAGTCCGGTGTTAAGTCAGGGTTGGAAAGAATGCCTGTCAAACATGGTAGATAAGATTGAAAACGTTTTAGATAAGCACTAAACGCGTTAAACTATAACCCTGTATCTCCTGTTGTGTTCGACAGTGTGCTGGGTGTTTCCTGAACCTGTTTTAACCCAGGGGGCAATTTCCGTTAATGGTGTGCATGCCCGTCTCGACGAGAAGCCTGATTTAACGAGCCTGTCCCCACTTGAACCTCCGGTTCAAGGACGAAAGCACATATCGGCACAGGCGGGAGATGCACACCTAATGTTGTTAAGTTAAAAGCAAAAAATAGCAAAATTGGAGTGCAAAGCAAGCTTTGTACTTATCCTCCACGGGCAAAGCTTGCTTTGCACTCCTGAACATAGATTAGCATCACGACATCTGGCGTGTCTCCACACCCAATCACTCAATCCTGATCGTACTTAAGATGGTACTTTTGCACCCGATAGCGCATGGTTTCTCGCGTTGCGCCTAACATACGCGCAGCCGCAGTGACGTTGTAGTTAGCCCGATGCAGGGCTTCTTGAATGATATGTTTTTCCATATCCTGTAGCGATAAGCTCCCGTCCAGTGGAATATACATGCCGTCATTCTCTGCGGCTGACATATCTTCACTATTATTCGGGAATTGCAGCCATTGCGCCGGAAATACCTCGCTATCCGCAAACAACACGCAGCGTTCAATCACGTTATGTAATTCGCGGATATTGCCCGGCCAATCGTAAGCTTCCAATTGTTCCCATACGCTTTCGGGTATCGTTTTGATATTTTTGCCCGATTTGATACTACAGTTGGTAACAAATTGCGGCACTAAATCACGCAAGTCCTCTTTTCGTTCGCGCAGTGGCGGAATATGAATGCTTAATACGCTCAGACGATGATACAGGTCTTGGCGAAACTCACCAGTTTTGACCTTTTGCAGTAGATCACGATTGGTAGCGGCGATGATTTGGACATCGACTTCAACCGTACTTTCACTGCCCAGTCGCCGAAACCGCAATTCTTCCACCGCTTTGAGCAGTTTGCCTTGCAAATCCAAATCCAATTCGCCGATTTCATCTAGGAAAATCGTGCCAGTGTCGGCTTGCTCCAACAGACCTCGATGGCGTTTTTTTGCGCCTGTGAAAGCTCCGGCTTCGTAGCCGAACAACTCGGATTCCAGCAAATCTTTGGGGATCGCGGCACAATTGAGTTCCACCAGGGGCTTGCTGGCGCGACTGCCTGAGTAATGCAAGATGCGCGTCACCAAACCTTTGCCCGTACCCGTTTCGCCGCTGATGACGAGACTGGAAAAAGGCACATTCGCCAGTTGTTTCAGCATATCCCTAAGCTGCTTGGTTTTTTGGCTGCGTCCGACCAGCGCATCGTATGTGTAGCGGTTAAAATGTTGACTGGTTTCTTGCTGCAATCGTCGCTGCGCCCTGGCGCTACGAGCAGCACCTTCCACCAGCATGTGCAGCCTGTCCAGTTCGCAGGGTTTTTCGATGAAATCATACGCGCCAAGGCGTAAGGCACGGACGGAATCAGTAACACTGCCGTAACCCGTCAAAAAAATCCATTCGGCGTGTTGCAGGCTGCTTCCGATTTGTTCCAAAAAATCTAGGGCATTGCCATCCGGTAAATTCATGTCGGACAAAATGACGATGGGTTCAATGTCCTGCCCAGTTAATAACTGTTTAGCACTTTTGAGGTCGGTTACCACATTAACTTCCCAGCACTGTTTTCGGAAAAACCGCGCCAGTTCATTGCCCAGCAAAGTTTCGTCTTCGATAATCAATAAGCTATCTTTCATACACCCACCGGTACGGTCAAGGTCGCGAGGGCGTGGCCTTGGCTATCATTTTGTAGATTTAACTGCCCACCTAGGGAACGGGCAAAGCGCAATACCATCGACAATCCCAATCCCGTGCCATGTTCTCGGTAACTTGCAAAAGACCGCACACCATGCGCGAGCAAGGTTTCAGGAAAACCATGTCCACTATCACTGACTTCAATTTGCAATTTTTCCGCCTGTTTGGTAATCGTCAGGTTGATTGTTCCGCCCTGTTTGCCAAGTTCCTGTACCGAATTCAATAGCAGGTTAAGCAACGCTTGCCGAAATTCTGTTTCTGGCAATAAAGTTTGCAAATTAGGTGGAATGGCATAAATCAGTTTGATGTTTTCATTCACTTGATATTTCAATAAAGTCAAAAGCTCGCCTACGAGTTTGGAAATATCAACAAGCTTGGCGGCTTCCGGTTGCTGTTTGGAATACGCCAGCAGATCGTTAAGGCTGTTAGTTAAGCGTTTCACTTCGGCATTCACCATCTGTAAGCGATCAGCAATTTCTGGGTCTTCGCATTCACCGCAGACGTTTTCTAAAGCCGCCTGAATACCAGCCAATGGATTTCGTAGCTCATGTGCGGTGCTGGCGGCAAGCTCGCCTACGGCCGCCAATCGTTCGGAACGTGCTAACGTGTGGCTTTGTTCTAGCAAGGCGTGAGTGGCATGGTGTATTTCCCGTTCTAGGGTTTGAGTATGGCTAAGGTGTTCTTCTTCCAATTCCGCCAAGCGCCGGATCAAGCGGTTGTAACTGCTGAACAGCGGCTGCATCAAAGGATCTTTGCGGTTTTCTATTGGCTGCATTTCGCCATCGGTAAGGCGTTTTAACAACTGCTCCAATGCAATGAGGGGAGATAAAATTTGTCGCCTGAAATACCACACACCTAATAAAAACGCAGGTAGCAACACGGCAATTGGGATAAATACCGCAAAATTAAGCTCCAACCGACTGTCTTGATAAACCTGGGTTAGCAGTTTTTCCTCATTACTGCGTTGTAAATTAAGAATTTTTTGGGAGACCAATAAGACTTGGGCGATGTCCTGGCGTTTTCCTTGTTCAATATTTTGGAGAAACGGTTTGATCTCATCCAATAATAAGCCCGTGCCATTTTCACCACTTTGACGATTAGCAAAAAAATGGGTGATTCTTTTGTGCAATTCGATTTGCTCAGGACTTGGCTCGATTTTCTCACCGGCATCCATTATTGGCGTGTTGATAAGCTCGAAAACCAATTGTTCAAGCTCATGCCCTTGAATGATGTCCTGCTTGATGTTGTCGATACGGCTTAAATTTCGCCAAGTAATACTCCCCAACGCCAGCAATTCCAACATAACTAACATGCCTAGTACTAGGCTGATAACGACAATTGGGCGGTAAAGTATTTTATGCATAATTAAAGCTCAAAGTTCAAGGCGAATTACAGCAGCATGGCTTGGATCACGCCTGAATGAATCCAGCTTTAACCCAACTTTTTCTACTTCTTATCATATATTTTAAGCACTACCTTATAAAACCATAGCGGACGAAACAACACCACCCAGATTAACACTAAGGGAGTGAGAGGGATTGGGCTAATCTCAAGGATTGAAATAATCACAAGTATCAAAAAACAGACAATACGCATATTCTATTTTATCGCTCAATTTGGTTTGTGCGTCCAAGTTAACTTACTTATGTACTCTTCGCCGTTTTTCTTAAAGACAAATCACTTCAGTTACTTGGCTGAACTAAAAGTTGATAAACACCGAACCCATAATTAAATGACGCATGGTGTTATTAGTATGCGTTAGATCATCCAGATACTGATTCATATAACCTCCTTCAAACCGGACGTTTTTATTGAACGTCCAACCCAGACCTACGAATGCACGGTTCTGGTCGAAGCCTGATTTACCGCCGAATTGGGTTGAATTGACGCGTATGAAAAATTCATCCCATGCAATAACGCTAAGGCGCGGTTCAAATTCAAAAGGGTGCATAAATTTTATCATCTGGCGCGGACGAAAGCGGACATCACTGCCCTGAAGAAAATTGCTTTCAAACATAGTCCTAAATGTGATTGTGCCGTAGTCAGTCGGCAAAACATACCGGAAGGCAGGCCACACATCTTGCTGGTTGACATAGCTGTGGCCCAAGTTTTGTGTCGGTAGCCAGGTATAACCCGCCCAGACCGTGGCGCGGTCGCTAAGTGAATAACCCACGGCGGCACGTACCATGCCTTGATAGAAATGATCCCAGTTGTCATTGATACGGGCTTGCCCTTCCACCCAAATCCGGCCTTTTTCCAGGCTAGGGTCAATAAATTTCATGCTTCCTTCGCCGACGACTTGCGCCCAACTGCCTGCATCCTGGATCAAATCCAGATCGTCCACTGCCAAAGCAGGCGTTAACATACTGACAGAACACATAGTCGCTACCGTCATTACCAATGCTTTCATCTTTTTCTTAATCATATTTAAAACCGTCATTTATGGGAATCTCTAAGAATTCAAAAAACTCCTTCGCCAAGGATAATTGTAAAATCCAACGTTCTTTGACCTTAAAACATACGAGCATTACTTATGCCACATTTGTTTTCGGTAACATTGCTTGGTTGTTAGGCACACGTTTTTTCGGGTGTTCCGCTTATATATGCAATGAAAATAATCAGCGATAAAAAGAATTTACGACAAAGCAGCGCAGCTTGATGTGGGGAAAGAACTCAACTTTTTGCGTACAGATTGGTTTATATGCACCGATAGTATTGGTTTATTTGAACCAATACTAGATGGTGGAGGCTGGGTTGAAGCATTGCTTTTTGGGATAGGGGCTAATATTACCGCCCCGTTGCATTTGCATTATTGCTTCACCACAAAATGAGGAGTTAGCCCCAATTTCCTTCATTGCAAAAGTGCCATTAGCACAATCCTCCCCCTTTGAAAAAGGGGGATTGAGGGGGATTATCAAATCACGAATTTGTCAATTGCCGATATAACTCAAATAAAAATGCCACTCGGTCACTGTCGCCGGAAAATTTCTTTTTGGAATAGGCTGCGTCAACGGCGGCATCCAGTTTGTGGTGCGCCTTGACCAGTTCCGGCGGCATGGTTAAGGGGTCGTACAGGTCGGCAAGCGAGGAATTGGGGTATTTCGCACGGGCATCCAACACGGCTTGCGCGGCGGCTTCGATGGTTAGACGTTGTTTGTCGGTCAGGTTTTGAGGCCAGGGGAAGTTGTTGTAGACGATGGAGACGGAATACTGGTAGTCACTTTTTAGACGGCCAGTTGTAGAGCGCATCCATGACATGTGCATGATCGAAGATAAAATCCCGAAGTGCCAGAGTGTAGCATTTGGAAAAATGCGTAATTTATTACTGGCAAGAGTTTCATGAGACAGAAAACCAATCGGTATATATCGCCTTCTCTCCGAAGAAACCTCTGGGATTACCAGGTAACTTGAATCCGGCATATTTTCGACATGGAATCGAGTTGGCGTATCTGCCAGTTTTCTTGTGGGTGCGCTGTTGCTGGCACGCCTGACGCGCCGGACAGCTTCAACCCGTTTCATAGCTTCTGGCATTTGGCGCAGCTTGTCAGGGGGACAATCGCCTAACCATAAACACCATCGTTCATAGCCATTGATGAATTCAATGCTGCCAAGCCAACGCCTGAAATAAAGCGCGGCGGCTGGCTCTATCTTGATGAACTCGTCGCGTTCCTCTGGTGTGAACAGATAATTCCCACCGTCTATCGGCTTATTGCCAATCCCTATTTCCGGCACGGCGCAAATCGGAGAATTGCGGCGAGAAACCACAATGTCGGGAGCATCCACCAGATACGGGTTTATGTTCTTGACCTTTATCTCGTGAGGCTCAGATTGCAGGGTTTCATAATCGAAAAGCCGCTTGTCCGTCGCGTCATGCAAGGCAAAACCGATAATGACACAATGAACACTAGCCTTACCTCTTGCTTCGTTCGACCATTGAAAGGTGCGGTGTGCAAAATGGATTTTCACCCCGCGACGCAATAAATCAGGCCACAACACGCCGACCTGCTCGCCTTGGGTGATGGAATTTGTCGAGACAAAGCCAGTTTTGATTTCTTGATTATCTTCCATGAAATCCGCTGCCTTGCGATACCAGGCGGCAACAAAATCAAGTAGCCCGGCACTTTTAACGTCGTAGAAAACCCTCACCATGTCCGCCCGTTGTTCGTCATCCATATATTTGGCACCGACAAACGGCGGATTACCCAGTATGTAACTCAACTCCTCCGGTTTCACCACGTCGCGCCAGTCCAGCCTTAAGGCATTGCTGCGGACGATCTTCGCCGATTTTTTAAGCGGCAAACGCACGAAGTAGCTGCCGAATTCTTCCGACACCCGCATATTCATCTGGTGATCCATCAGCCACAATGCGGTTTGCGCGATTTGGGCGGGGAATTCTTCTATCTCGATGCCGTAAAACTGGTCCACGTCGCACAGGATGTTCAATTCCGCTACGTCTATGGAGGTGGATTGCGCTTTTCCGTACAGGCTGCGGATAACATCCAGCTCTAACAGGCGCAGTTCACGGTAGGCGATGACCAAAAAGTTGCCGCAACCGCAGGCGGGGTCGAGGAATTTGAGCTTGGCAAGACGTTGATGGAAGTCGTAAAGTTTCTTGGGCTGGTTTTTTACCCGCTCAAATTCTGCCCGTAGCTCGTCCAGAAACAACGGGCGGATGAGCTTAAGGATGTTCTTTTCCGTGGTGTAATGTGCGCCCAGGTTGCGGCGCAGCTTTTGGTCCATGACGGACTGGAACAACGCGCCGAATATCGCCGGGCTTATGCGGCTCCAATCTAGGGCGCAGCATAACAACAAATTCTCGCGCATTTCAGTGTCGAACGAGGCCATCGGCAAGTGTTCCTTAAACAGGCTGCCGTTAACATAGGGGAAAGCGGCGAGTTGTTCATCCAGGTTCTTCAGGCGTTTTTCTTGCGGTGCATCTAACACTTGAAACAACTGCTCCAAGCGCATCGCAAGATCACTGCCATCCTGCGCCGTGCGCTGCTCGATCAAATCCTGGAACAGGCGGCGTTCAAATATGCTGGTGTCTTCGGCAAACAGGCAAAACAATAAGCGGACGAGATAGACTTCCAGGTCATGCCCTTCATAGCCGATGGCCTTGAGCTTGTCGTGCAGCTTGCCCATGCGTTCGGCGGCTTTGATGTTGGCGGGGTCTTGGTCTTTGTAGGAGGTGGTTTGGTAGCCAGCAATGAAGCCGAACAGTTTGACGCTCTTGTAGAATTCTTTGATGGTGAATTCTTGCTGGGTGTTTTCCTCCAGGTCGTAGAGCCGAAAACGGGCAAAGTCGGAGACCAGGATATAGCGGGGCAAATCAATATCTTTAAGGCCGGGAAAGTAATCCTTGGCTTGCTGGAAAGCGCGGTCGAGGTTTTTGCCGCGTGATTTGTGTTCAACCAGGATAATGCCGCGCCAGAGCAGGTCGATGTAGCCGTCGTGACCGTCGGATTTTTTGACCGGTTGCTCAAACGTGGCGACGCGGCGGCGGGGTACGCCAAAAACATTGAAAAACGCATCCCAAAACGATTTGGCTTCGGCATCTTCGGAAGATTCATCCACCCATTCATGAGAAAACTTCAAGGCGCGGTCTTTGATTTCGTTCCACGATAAGGGCATGATTTTATGGTTTTTTCCAATTTATGATGGTAGCAACTATAGATGACTTATCGGGAAATGGCATCTTTCTCAAAAAATGCTGGCTCATTGTGGTGAATTGGGTAGTGGGTTTACCGGTATTTTTTGATGGACTTGTCGGCTTCATGCGTATTTTGGAGTGCAAACCTAGGTTTGCAAATCCACCTTCTCAATCAGGTTACAGATTTCATCCGCTACCGCGAATTGGTTGAAATCCACCGATTCCATTGGTTTATTTGAACCAATTCTATTTAAGCGTATAGCTTTATTAGCGCTCTTTTAATAAATAGTTAAACAAATTTAGTAAGTTGTAGGTTTTTATAGCTATTGGCATGTACATTGCTTTAAAACACTATCAGTTCAAAAATGTTGAATAGTCTCAGGAGTCGTATATGTCCAACCCCATTTCACAAGCTGTGCCTAAAACCGGCATTCCCGGTTTAATCGAAAACTGGCGCAGTGATTTATTGTCCGGTTTTTTGGTGTTCCTCATCGCTTTGCCGTTATGCTTGGGGATTGCGATGGCATCGGGCTTCCCGCCTATGGGCGGTATTATTACCGCCATCATTGGCGGTTTGGTGGTTTCGAGAATCAATGGTTCTTTTGTCACGATTAACGGCCCTGCTGCTGGCCTCATCGTGGTCATTGTCGATGCAGTGGCTGACTTGGGGCAAGGCGACGCGATGGCAGGGTATCGCTATACATTGGCGGCAATCGTTATCGCCAGCGTATTGCAAACGCTTTTAGGTGTTTTTAAGGCCGGAAAACTCAGCGCTTTTTTCCCTTCATCTGTCGTTCATGGTATGTTGGCAGCGATTGGTATCATCATCATGGCAAAGCAGATTCATACCCTGTTGGGTGTGAAGCCAGCGGCTAAGACTTTGCTGGGCACCATTGCTGAAATTCCGCATTCGTTAATGGAATTCAACCCAGAAATTGCTTTCATAGGGGTTATGGGCTTGGCTTTGTTGATTATCTGGTCGCTGATTAAAAACCCGACCTTAAAAATGATTCCCGCGCCTTTGCTGGTTGTACTGATGGGTTTGGCGTTAGAGCGGTATTTCGATCTGGATCACATCCACAATTATGCTTTTTTGCCGGATACGAAGTTTTTGCCACACCACGAATTTTCGATTGGGCCCGCCTTTCTGGTTTCTGTGCCGGAACATTTTATGGCGGGTTTTTCTTTTCCTGATTTTGGTAAAGTTGCTACACTGGAATTTTGGGAAGCCGTGGTCGCTATCTGGCTGGTAGGCAGTTTGGAAAGCTTGCTCAGTGCCACTGCTGTTGATAAGCTTGATCCTTACAAGCGTACGTCCAATTTAAACCGTGATTTAACCGCCGTTGGTATCGGTAATATGATTTCCGGGATGATTGGTGGTCTACCGATGATTGCTGAAATTGTCCGTAGTTCTGCGAATGTCAATAACGGTGCTAAAACCGCTTGGGCTAACTTTTTCCACGGCGCGTTCTTGCTGATCTTCGTGGCGTTATTCCCCCTGTTGATACACGAAATTCCGTTAGCATCGCTTGCGGCGTTATTGGTATTTACCGGTTTCCGTTTGGCATCACCCAAAGAATTTGCCAAAACGATGGAAATTGGCTTAGATAATTTTGTGTTATTTATCGTGACTATCATCGGCATATTGGCGACCGACTTGTTGATTGGGGTATTGATAGGAATTGCCGTAAAACTGCTGATCCACATCGCTCGTGGCGTGAAACTGAGCAATCTATTTACGATGGCTTACCATGTCAAGCAAACTGATGAAAACACTTATCATGTTGCTATCAGCGGTGCAGCAGTGTTTTCAAATTTCATGGGCTTAAAAAGTATGCTGTCCAATCTACCTGAGCATAAAACCATTTTCTTTGATTTGTCGGAAGCTAATTTAATCGACCATACGGTGATGGAGTTCATCCATGAATTTAGTCACGATTATGCTCACAGCGGTGGTACTTGCGAGGTAGTCGGTTTAGATGAGCATGAACCTTATTCTGACCATCCGTTAGCGGCACGGCGTAAAAATTTGGCATAACGCGAGTTTGTTCTCTCTCCCACTTTAATTATTCCGCAGGCACAGATATTTGCTCCTGCAATATCTGCGTTCACCACTTCCATGTAGATTATGAGGCTAGCAGGAGCTGCAAGCGATGTGACGAGTAGGTGTTGTTAACCACCTATTCATTGTGGTTTATGTGCTATGAAGCTTATCGCAAGTATCTTGATTCTGAATGATAGGTGTTTTGTTGATGTTGATGTTTCGAGTGGGTCACGCTTCAAAAAGTTACTTGAATGTGAGTTTTAAAGCTGTTGTTCTTAATCTTCGGGTTAACTGCTTAAGCTGGCGAGCGTTCATACCAGGCCTTCGACCCATTCACAAACTTAACAACCAGCAACATTGCTGGCACTTCGATCAATACGCCAACCACGGTAGCAAGAGCAGCTCCAGAATGAAAACCAAATAAACTAATGGCTGCGGCAACTGCCAGCTCAAAGAAATTGGACGCGCCAATCAGTGCTGATGGACAGGCGATATTGTGTTTTTCACCGACGGCACGGTTCAACCAGTAGGCCAAAGCTGAGTTGAAGAACACTTGTATCAAGATCGGCACAGCCAACAAGGCAATAACCAGCGGTTGCTTCAAGATGGCTTCGCCCTGAAAGGCGAAGAGTAGCACCAGGGTTGCCAGTAAAGCGGCGATAGACCACGGGCCAATTTTCGCCAGCACTTCGTCGAATACCATTTGCCCTTTAGTTAACAGTTTGTTCCGCCAAAGTTGGGCAAGTAATACAGGAATCACAATGTATAGCACTACCGACGTAATAAGCGTCACCCAGGGGACGGTAATGGCCGAAATTCCCAGCAAAAATGCGACCAATGGCGCGAATGCCACGACCATAATGGCATCGTTCAATGCGACTTGTGACAGCGTGAACAGCGGATCGCCGTTGGTGAGTTTGCTCCACACAAACACCATTGCCGTACACGGCGCAGCCGCCAGCAAGATTAAGCCAGCAAGGTAACTGTCGAGTTGGTCGGGCGGCAACATGGGTGCAAACAGGTTGCGGATGAACAGCCAGCCGAGAAATGCCATCGAAAACGGCTTGACCAGCCAGTTGACGAATAGTGTTACGCCTATTCCACGCACATGCTGGCGTACCTCGTGCAGTGCTGTGAAGTCTACTTTTACCAACATCGGGACAATCATGACCCAAATCAGTAACCCGACGGGAAGATTGACCTTTGCGTACTCCATTCTTCCAATCGCTTGAAAAACATCAGGGAAAATCTGCCCCAATACGATACCAACAGTAATACAAAGCAGCACCCAAACCGTTAAGTAGCGCTCAAAAAAACTGATGGCGGAAGGTTTGCCGCTCATGCCTGGTTGCCAATCTCATTCAGTGCCTTGGTTATGTCGGCACTGTTCATGTCTTCTATCGGTAAAGCCAACATTTTGTGTATCCTGACGGATAGCGCATCGAAAGTGGCTTGAAATGCCTTGGCTATTTCTTCAACAGTGCCGCTTACATGGGCAGGATCAGGCAATCCCCAATGCGCCCTGATTGCGCTATTTAGGTAAACCGGACACACTTCACCTGCCGCCTGGTCGCACACCGTAATGGCAATATCAATGCCTGCGCCATCGAATTCATCCCAGGATTGGCTAGAAAAGCCGTCGGTAGGAATTCCATTTCGCACTAAAGTTGCCAATGCATTGGCATTGACCTTGCCGGTCGGATGGCTACCGGCGGAAAATGCCTTGAATCTGTCGCCAGCGAGATGGTTAATCAATGCCTCGCCCAAAATGCTGCGGCAGGAATTGCCTGTACATAAAATCAAGATGTTTAACATGAAGTCCTCAGCTATATTTATATATTCGTATAAGCGAATATTATAGCCGAAAAGATTAGTTACAGCATCCTTTCATCTCAGGACGACCTGCCATCGTTTGCAACCTAGCGCAGTCTTGCAGTTGCTTGTGTTCACCGCCCAACTCTTTCGCTGTCACATCCAAAATATCAAACACCCAAACAGGTAATGCAGGATTGATTTGATAATACACCCACTGCCCTTCCCGGCTATCTAACAGCAAATTACATTGCCGTAACTGGGCAAGATGCCGGGAAATTTTGGGTTGCAACATATCCAGCGCATGGGTCAATTCGCACACGCATAATTTGCCTTCTTTATGCAGCAATACCATACAACGTAAGCGGGTTTCGTCGGCAAGGCATTTGAATAATGTGGTTGGGGTCATTTTTAAGTGATTCATTATGTGATATTGCACGGAATGCTATAAATTTACAGTTTTATTGTCACTAACTGGGGAATAGCCGCCCTACACTTAGCAGCTCAAATTATATAGCAGTACTGCTACATACCCCTGTTTTCGTTTATCTAATCCAAAGTTTACACAATGGTGTAATATTTCAATAGCTATCCGAGTGCTTAGTCCTTATAATGCACTCATGAATAGAAGAAAATCAGCCATTTACGTTTGGTAATTCTTTTATTCAATCCTTGCGTGTTGATCGGTACTTTCAGAAATTCCAAGCGTTTTCCCCTTCTCTGCCTGGTATGGTTAGCAATCAAACACTTTGATTTATATGCTTATGGCATGAGGACTTAATATGGCAACAGGTACAGTAAAGTGGTTTAACGAAGCTAAAGGTTTTGGTTTTATATCACCTAGCGACGGCAGCCCAGATGTATTCGTGCATTTTTCTGCAATTTCCAGCCAAGGCAGTTTTCGTACGCTGGCTGAAGGCCAAGCCGTCACTTACGACGTAGAAACAGGTCCGAAAGGTCCACAAGCCAGCAATGTAGCTGGCGCATAGCGCAGCTTCTATTCAAGCCTACTTACTGGCTTAAATGTAGTTTGCTACTAACACCACTCTCCACTTAATGAATTAGGACATGACACTTGAAACGATTATTTGTAGGCAACTTGCCTAGCGATGCCACAGAAGAAACAGTAACAACCTTATTTGCCCAATACGGCAAAGTCCGTTCCATACAACTTGTTGCCGACATTTTCAGCGGCAAATGCAGAGGCTTCGGTTTTATCGGCATGGAAGGTCATGAAGCCAGGGCAGCTATTGCTGGTTTGGACGGCAACCTGTACTGCGGTAAACCACTGAAAGTTAAATTTGAAGATGTGACTGCTGTTCGGGGCGGAAGGCGTTAAGCAATATTCAAACGTAGAGACGCAAAATTTTGTGTCTCTACGTCCATGAAAAGGGGCTTAATTGCTTGACTTAACAACACATTATTCAAGCAACCCTATCCCCAGGCTCTTCCCCAGCAAAAAACGCCGCGATATTATCCAACACACGGTTACCCATTGCCACGCGAGTTTCTTCCGTTGCACTGCCCAAATGCGGCAATAACGCCACATTGTCCAATTCCAAAAAGCCTGGGTCGATATTTGGCTCACCTTCGAACACATCCAAGCCTGCACCAGCAATCCAGCACTCTTTCAGTGCCTTAATCAAAGCTTTGCTATCGACCACGTCGCCCCTGGCGGTATTAATAAGGTGTGCCGATGGCTTCATCAATTTCAGGCGTTGCTCGTTGATTAAATGCTTGGTCGCCACCCCGCCTGGGCAATGCAGCGAGATAAAGTCAGCTTTAGCAAGCACTTCGTCGGCCGTGGCGTAGTAAGTGGCTTGAAATTCTTGCAGGACATCAGGCACAGGAGCGTGCGGCGCAGTGCAGATGATTTTCATGCCAAAACCATGATGCGCCTTTCTTGCTACGGCTTGGGCAATCCGCCCAAAGCCAATCAATCCCAAGGTTTTGCCCGTCACTTTCTGACCCAGCATGTGCGTAGGTCGCCAACCCGTCCATTGCTGATTACGAACCAGCCTATCGCCTTCCGAACCGCGTCTTGCCGACATTAACAGCAACAACATGGCAATATCCGCCGTGCAATCGGTCAGCACATGTGGCGTGTTGGTAACAACCAGCCCTTCACGTTTTGCTGCTGCTATATCGATATTGTTATAACCGACCCCGAAATTACCGATGATTTTGGCACGCTTGTTAGGCACGCTAAGGATGTCGGCGGTAATCGGATCGGTCACAGTCGGCAGTAGCGCATCCGCAGTTTGTAAGGCAATCTTAAGCTCATCCGCCGTCATGGGAACATCGGATTCGTTTAACTGCACATCATATAATGCTTGTAACCGCGATTCCACGGTAGCAGGCCATTTACGGGTTACGATAACTTTGGGTTTATTCATTGGCTGCTATTTTATGGCGATTCTTAATAAGAACTAACCAACTCTAGGGTAAGGTGCGAACCCCAGCGGGTTTATCGGGCAAATATATCATGGTTTGGAGCTAACTTTGTACTCTGTGAGCAATCTACCACACCTGCTTATCACTCGGTATTTTCCGCCAGCCAATTACTCAAATTGGCAAACTCAAGCAGGGAAATTGTCTCCGCCCGCGCTACTGGATCAATACCTAAACGAACAAAACAATCTTCACTGATAAGCTTTTTGAGTGAATTTCTCAGGGTTTTACGTCGCTGCGAGAAAGCTTGGGTGACGACTTGTTTGAATACCATCAGATCATTGACCACCACAGGTGGCTTGGGATGTGGTATCAATTTTATGATGGCTGACATGACTTTCGGTGACGGATCGAAGCTTTCGGGATAGACATCAAACAAGCACTCCGCCGCACAGTAATACTGCATCATCACGCTTAACCTACCGTATTTTTTGCTGCCAGGCGCGGCACATATCCGGTCAACGACTTCTTTTTGCAGCATAAACTGCATGTCGGCAATGCAAGCGGCATTTTCCAGCAGGTGAAATAACAAGGGCGTGGAAATGTTGTACGGCAGATTCCCGATAATGCGTAGCTTTTTATCCTGCTTAACGAGTGCAGAAAAATCAAATTTCAGGGCATCTGCGCTGTGTATGGTTAAATTCTTATTGTCTTTGAATTTATCCTTTAGCAATCGCACCAAATCCCTGTCCAACTCCACCACATCTAGCGAGATGTTTTTATCGAGTAGCGGCATCGTTAAAGCACCTTGTCCTGGTCCGATTTCAACCCAGTGTTCACCCGACTTGATTTGTAAGCTGGCTAAAATATTGGCTATAACAGAATAGTCGTGCAGAAAGTTCTGACCAAAACGCTTGCGCGGTGTATGTGTGGTATTAGTCATTATTTGCCATCATCAATGCGGTTTCCAGTGCGTAACGTAAGCTGCCTGGGTCAGCCAGTCCTGACCCTGCCAAATCCAGCGCGGTGCCGTGATCGACGGAGGTGCGGATAATGGGCAATCCCAAAGTAATATTTACGGCCTTGCCAAAACCTTTATGCTTGAGTACCGGTAAGCCTTGATCGTGGTACATTGCTAATACGGCATCGGCTTTATCGAGATATTTGGGAGTGAACAGCGTGTCAGCAGGTAACGGACCATCAAGATTCATGCCTTGCTTACGTAAACCATTTAGTACAGGCTCAATAATGTCAATTTCTTCCCGCCCCAAGTAGCCGTTTTCTCCGGCATGTGGATTCAGGCCGCAAACCAATATTCTGGGCTGTTCAATAGAAAAACGGCTACGCAGATCGTGATCCAAGGTGCGGATAACTTGCCGCACACGGTTATAGGTAATCGCTTTTGGGACTTCGGACAAGGGCAAATGGATGGTCACCAAAGCCACCCGCAATCCGGGCGTTGCCAACATCATTACTGGGTTGCCGCCGGTAATATCGGCGATAAATTCGGTATGACCAGTGAATGCAATTCCAGCATCATTGATAACGCCTTTATGCACAGGTGCAGTGACCATCGCATCAAACGCGCCTTTTAAGCAGCCTTGGGTGGCTTTGGTGATGGTTTTTAATACATAACGGCTATTGGCAACATTTAGCTGACCCGCACTAACAGGCGCGATAAGGTCAACAGATAATACAGTCAGTTGCCCGGCTTTGCTTGTTTCTATGGGTGCGTCAGCATTGAATTCAATTATCTTTAACGGCAGCCCTAATCGTTTAGCGCGTTCTTGCAGCAAGTCTGGGCTTGCTATTACAAGCAGTTGGCAAGGCAAATCGGTTTGCGCTAAAGCTATACATAAATCAGGCCCTATGCCAGCGGGTTCACCAGGCGTTAACGCGATGCGTTTTAGGTTTTGGTTATTAGCCATGTTTTGCAAAGGAAAAATGAGGGATTTTACAGGATACAACGTTGAACTGGGTTAATTCCACCTTTGCGTTGCAATTTTCTATGCCAAAATACCAAAGAAAATTTTTTGGGGCAATATCATTGCCAATCCAATACTCCGGTAATATTTTTAAGTTCTAATTACTTCAAAATAGTACAGCACATTAAATTGTGCTATTTTGACTGAACAATAAAGGATTCAAGCCGCAGTCTCAACAAAAAATACAACACTTCAGAGAACAATCAATGCAACAAAACCATCAGGAATCGTGTACTAATCCATGTAATGTTTGTGGCGGTACAGATGTTTCTACCCTTGCCAACTATAGCCGCAACGGTAAGCCGCTTAGGACTGTAATATGTAAAGATTGTGGACTGGTTTGGTCTGATCCTTTACCTCATGATACGCGCAGTTATTACGAAGACGATTACAGGGTTGAATACAAGGGTACGTTCACCCCCAAACCGAAACATATCCTGCGTGCCGGAAAAGTAGCTTTGGGTCGTCGCAAGCTACTGGGCAATTGGATAGCCCAACCGAAGAAAATCCTCGATGTTGGCACAGGCGGCGGCGAATTCGCTTACTTGCTGCAAACGTTGGGTCATGAGGTTAACGGCATAGAGCCAAACAAAGGCTATGCTGAATATTCAAAACAGGAATATGGCTTGAATGTTCAAGTCGGCTTCATCCAAGACATCAACCAACCGGACGAGTCTTTCGACCTGATTACCATCTGGCATGTGCTTGAACATACTGAAAATCCCTGCGACGTGCTAACCAAGCTACATTCATTACTAAAACCCCAAGGCATTTTGGTCGTGGAAGTACCTACGATAGAGGCAACTTGCCAATCGCCAAAAAGCACATTCCACGAAGCCCATATTTTCAATTTCAATTTGGCTACTTTACGTAAGATCGGCGAAAAGGTCGGCTTTAGCGAAGTGGAGCATAAAATTTCCCAAGATGGCGCAAATATAACGGTTTTCTTCCAGAAGAATGCACTGGCTGCTGAAATAACTAACGATAAGGCATTAAAAATTCCTAATAATGCAGAACGTATCATAAACATAGTCAACAACCACACTGTAGTTAAGCATTATTTGACCGCATGGCCTTATCAACGGTTTTTGTGCAGGATGAGCAGAATGATGAATGAGAAATACGCGATTGCTGATTTTGTTACTGGGAAAAAATTGCTTGATCGGCTTTATGCTTGAGCATAAAACTCTGATGCACTGGGATTTAGAAAAGTGAGTCAAACAATTACAGCTTCCAAACCAATGTTGCAAATTGCTTGGGTGGGGTATGCTTTTTGCGTTATTTGTTGCTGCTGATTGTTTCTATAGCAACTATTCAGCGTTCTAATAATTGCTTTGCCGACGGCCTCAGCAAGATTAACAGGAACGGCATTTCCAATTTGGGCATATTGGGATGTTAAAGGGCCCGCAAATTCCCAATCATCAGGAAAAGTTTGGATGCGGGCATATTCTCTAACGGTAAAGGGTCTGGTTTCTTCGGGATGGCAGCGTTCTGTTTGTTTCTGAGCAGGCGCACAAGTAAGGGTTAAGCAAGGTTCATCCCAAGAAATTCTTCTCGCCATTCCTGTCTTTCCACCACTTAAATGAAACGAACCTTTCATGTAATTTTTTTGTAGGTCAATTGGCAGATCCCGCCAATAGCCTCCTGGTGGGATCAACTCCATGATTTCGCGCTTATTTTTTGGATATGCCTGACCCAGCGACAACGGCACATCGGTAGGATATAACTTACCTCTTTTCAATACATCCCGAACCGTAAATATCTCATTACTCTCAAGGGGCCATTCAAACTTAAGGTTAGCGTCCTTTCTCAAGCCTACTAAGAGTACTCTTTCCCTTTTTTGCGGGACGCGATAAAAGAGTGCTTTTAATAACCGAGGAGACATCACGTCATAGCCAAGTTCATCAAGGACAGAAATCATGCCCTCAATGGTTTTGCCGTTTTCATGCTGGAGCAGGCCGCGCACATTCTCACCAACACAAATGAGTGGCTGGGTTTCTTTAACAGCCCGGGCAAATTCAAAAAACAAGGTTCCCCTCGCATCTTCAAAGCCCAGGCGTTTTCCGGCATAGGAAAATGCTTGGCAAGGGAAGCCGCCCGTTATCACGTCAACCTTGCCTTTATAAGGCGTGAAGTCAATCTCGGCAACATCACCCTCGACTACATTCCATTCAGGCCGATTTTTTCTTAAGGTTTCGCAAGCATTTTTATCAATTTCAGAGAGCAGGATGTTGGATAATCCTGCTTTTTCTAATCCAAGCGCAAGCCCACCAGCCCCAGCAAACAATTCGATGGATGTGTATCGTTTTAAAGGGAATTCATCCTTGACCTGAATTTGTTCTTTAAACATAAACCCAATTTTTTCAAATTGTTCCAAGTCTTTCGATCTATAAACACGGTAATTATTGATTGGGGGTCTTACCGGAGTAAGCTTACCTGACTTATCCCAACGCCTTAGGGTTTCCTTGGTAGTCCCCAGCATATCGGCAACCTCAGACAATGAGTAAAAATCCTTCATTGATAACCCTGTGTAATGTTGTTGTTATGGTTATTTTATATTAGGGGTATTCGTAAAAGTGTGTGGAAAATGGTTGGAAAACCCATTTAATTTACTATGCCTAAATCGTAAAACTGTGTGGAATTTTGAAAAAATTTTAATGCCGAACAAATAAGTTTTCAGGAGTGACTGAGAATAACAGTAAGACACCTTAACACTATTAGCCTCCAAACTTTGCCCGTAAGGGTCAAAAAATTAAAAAACCGAATAGAGCATAAATTTTTATGCCAAATTCAATATATTGCTTGCGTGTTTTCAAAGATTTATGGTTATATTTGGTTGTAAATTATTCAATATAAACTAATCTCAAGCGGAAGAATAGCTACTTCATTCAAGATGATAGGAGCGTTTAGCAGTTCAATAAGACAATCAGTGGTCAACATATTCCAGTAATAGGTTTTATTGATGGGTGAAGCTGAGGCCAAAAATGGGGTTTAACCAGCCGTGTTTAAGTGCTTGGTTGCCAGTTCACCCGTAATGCTTAAAACAGATGATTATTTGCCAAACTGGGCAGAACTCAGCAAATGTCGGCAACGCGCTTGTTTTGCCGCAAACGGATCAAATAAATAAACCAAAAATAACAAATACTTGTTTAAGGGGTAAACAATGAATGTTGCTGATGAAATAGAAAAACTGGCAAAGCTGCGCGACAGGGGTGTTATTTCCGACGAAGAGTTTCAGAAACTTAAGGTGCAAATTTTGGGTACGGAAAAGCCCTCGTCGGTAGACGATAAGGATAAAAATGCCAAAAGTAAGCCGCCTGAAGGCAAAATCGGGAATGAAACAGAAGCATTAAACGACAATGCTAATGCTGAACCCGAAGCGTCAGCAGAAATAATACAAGACAATGTTTTGGACAAGAATAATGAGTTAAAAGAAAACATAAACGGAAAGGGAAATGAGGAAGAATCTACATCTGCTGCCAACACAAATGATACCAGTCAAGAAAAACCTGAAAAGTCCGGCAATAGTACAACTTGGCGTATTATTGTTGGAGTAATATTGATTGTTTTTTTCTAGCCAAAACTTGTTCTAAGAGCTTTAACTCTCAGGAAAGTGAAACACCTAATCAGGCAAGTACAGAAAGTTACAAAGTACCAATACCGAGCTCATCTGAAATATCAGAAAATAAAAAGATAATTTTGACAATTGCTGAAAAAGATGAGTTAGATACGATTAAAGAGGGAAAAGATTTAAATGGTTTTATGGGACATGAAATCAGCAAAAGTACAAGCTTATATATAATGAAAAATGATTTTGGAGAATTATCAGGATGTAGAATATCTATTCACGGAGATGCTGGTTTAGAAGGCATACCTTTCGCACATTCAAACTGGGATCTGCATATAATTATTAGCCAAGATTTAGGTAAAAACAAAATATTTACAAAAAACAGAATCAGCGATAATGGAGGTGAAGTCCGGTTAGAATTTAAAGATCGCTATTACTCTTTGGACAAAAAATTAGATAATGATGGGAGTCGCGTCATTTTCTTAACTCCGGCTATCATTGAAGATTTTTTGAACAATGATATTGTTAAAGCAAATAGCGGAATGATAGGAGATGCTGAATTCAGTTTTTCTTATGATTTGCATACTTTTAAAAAAGCTTATAATTTCTCACAAATTTTATGTTTGTCGGCCAATGTTGACGAAATAATTAATAATCCAACTAGCCCAATGGCTTCCCAGCCACAATCGATTGGTTCAGAAAACAATTCATCTATCGAAATTACTAATACAAACGCACAGATCGATAATAACAACGCACCTATATCTTCCGAAGCTTCAAACCCGTCACAGGAGATAAAAACGCCAAAAGAAATTGAAAAAACACCAGCCCCGGCAACAGAAACCGCCAGCACACCAAAAGAAGAAAGCACACCACCATCAGCCAAACCATCTACGGATTTAATCCAATACGATTCCCCCGCAACGCCCTTTGTTATTCAGATGATTGATGCGGCGCGAGACACCGAAAAGCTGTTTGCCGCCAAAAACAGCCTGACGGAACTCGGAAGACCCGCCAAAGGCGACCGCAAAGCGGCGCGGAAGTTGAACGACACCGCGATTGCATTAATGGGCGAGAAAAAATACACCGACGCCATCCCCGTATTGCAAGAAGCCCACAAGACCGATCCGGCGGATATTGAAATTATGAACAACCTCGCCTACGCCCGTATAGAAGAAGGCATTACCGAAAACAACTTCACCAAAGCCAAAGCAGCCCTGGTGGATACCTTGCAGTTAAAGCCGGAACGGGCGCAAGCATGGGCTAATTTGGGCAGGACGTTTGCGCTGGAAGGCAACGAAACCGCCGCCACCAATTGCTATATCAATTTCTTCCGCTTTGCGGAAAATAAAGAGAAGGCGTTAAGTCGTCTTCAAAGCGGTATCAATGAAACCAACCCGGCATTGAGCAAAGCCTTAACGAACGCCTACAGCTACGTTAAGTCCAGCCTGCAACCGGAAACCGCCCCAGAAAGCGGTGAAGCAAGCCAATAAATATTGAAATGTATGGAAAGTTCAAAAGATACCCATTTCTTCTGGAATACCGTTAAGTTAAGGATTAACCGTTCGTCCTGAGCCTGTCGAAGGATGAATGGTTAATCCGCTCATGGTTCGACAGGCTCACCACGTACGGCTTAATTTAATTTCATATCCACCAGAGTTTATGAGTTTAACAGTAGCAATTGGAAAGACAAACAATGATCAACACACAAACAATGCTTAAAACCAATGCAAATATAGCTTCTTTCTTGATCGGGCTGATTATCGCCTTAGCTTTTCCCACAGCCCAAGCCACCCAAACACTGCAAGCCCAGCCCATAGCAAAAACAGGAGCTTGCCCATTAGGCTATGCAACCAGCGGCAGCTACTGCAAACCCGGCAGTAACGCCCGTTTTGCCATTGAAAAGCGTGGCTCTTGTGCGAGCGGTTATTCCACCAGCGGCGGTTATTGCCTTGCCGGAAACTCCGCCAAACCCGCCATTCACAAGCAAGGCAGTTGCCCGTCGGGTTGGACGGCAAGTGGCAATTACTGCCTATCGTCGCGCTAAGCTCTGGATTCAAATATGTTAATTCTAAATTTACAACCCCTGGTCTAAGGAGAAAAAATGAGTATTGCCGATGAACTAGAAAAACTGGCGAATCTTCGGGATAACGGTGCGCTTACTGAAGAAGAGTTTCAAGAACATAAGAAAAGATCAATGTGCAAGATTTTGCCTACAACCAATATGAAGAATGATCTCAATAGCAAGAAAATGAACAATTCATCAGCAAACTCTAACACTTCCAGCACAACAGATAACAAAGATTTCATAATTGGCATACTTTTTATTTTTGTATGTATTTATGGTGTTTGGAAAATTGGTATTTATTCATATGATAAGTTTTTTTCTAGTCCCGTGGAGATCACTACTGAAAAATCAGAACAAAAAACAGAAACTGAATCTAACACTTTGACTGGCTCTAGTGACTCGAACGAAAAAATAGGGTTCGAGCTAATTAAAAGGCCGGAAGGTGCTGGGTTATCAGCATTTTGTGATCGATTTGAGAATATACATATTATTGAGCATATTAATAAAACTGCTGGCGCATTAAATTATCCAGTACATATTATTGGATACAGTTTCGATTGTCTTTCAAGAATTACAGGAAATACTAGAGATACAGTTTATATAGGTTGGATGAAAAATACAGACAATGGTGGTTATGAGTGTATTTATAATGGTCAAAATAAAAGTGCTGTTATTTCAAAAGATTGGCTGGAGTGTGGTGGCCTAAATTAAAAGTTGGATTGTGGGGATATTGCCCCTAACCGTAGATTATTAAATATCAATACAAGGATAAATTTCATGGGAAAGCCTATCAGCCTGTTTTCAGATTTTTCGAAAAGCGAGAATAGAACAACCAATTACTGTCTGCTCGTTTTAAAGATGGTTTATGAGGAAAATCCGCGTTATCTGGCGGGAGCATTAACTAACTTACTGGGTGATGAGGTAATCGGTAACCAAATTGGTGTTGTGTTTTCTCAGCAAGAAAAACAAGGAAATGGTATTCCTGATGGGCTTATAGTTCAAAAGCCAATTACAATTTTCATTGAAACAAAAAACTCGAATCAATTTGATGAAGAGCAACTTAAAAGGCATTTGCAGGGCTTAGATAATAAAAATGGATCAAAGATACTGGTTGCGTTGGGGCTATTTGAAGAAGAGGAGGCTAGACGATTGCCAAATATTCAAACACTTTGTCAAAACAAACAAGGTGAGATCATTTTTTTTGCAGCCAAATCATTTGAAGAGTTCATTGAATGCTTACAATTGCCACATTTGACAAAAAATCTAGCTGATAACATCGAAGAACTGCGGGCATATTTTGATAAACAAAAGCTGCTGCCATCCTGGAAAGGTAGGCTTGATGTTGTAAACTGCAAGGCTTCTTTTGATGAAATTGAGTACAAAGAGAATGAAATTAATACACAAGGAGGAGCTTATATTTGTCCGGCTAGCGGCGGAGCTTACTCTCATAAACGTAGCGAATTCTTTGGTACGTACCGAGATAAAAAAGTAGAAAAAATTGCTCAAATTCGTGCCGTAATTGATGTGAAATCCAAAGAATCGGCGGAAATAATGTGGAAAAATAACAAAGAAAATAAATCTGAACTTATTAGAGAAGCCATTGATATTGTGGGCAAAAGACGACCAAATGATAACCTGCCTTATCGAGTATTTTTGCTTGGCCAGCTTTATGATACCAATTTTATAAAGGATAGTCGTTTCGCTATGCAAGGCAGCAAGCAGTACTTCAATGTGGCTGGACAAGGTAAAACAAAAACCGCAAAAGAAGTAGCTGATGAGTTAAAAGATAAAGTTTGGTCACAAATTCTAGGAATTCGAGTTTGAAATACCCTTTCAACCAATAACCCGTAAGATGGTTTCTCGCCAGCAAACCGTCATTAACATGGTATGGAAAAGAGCCGTTGGTACGATTAGCGTTAGCGAAATCGTACGTATGAGTGTTAAGGATACCATTCCTCCGATTACGCTAACGCTAATCGGAGCTACATGGGCTCAGGTTTCAAGGCCATAAGATGGGCTTACAAGATGTACCGAAAGATGGTAAGCGCATCGTTCGCGTATGATTTGCTTCAGTAACCGATGCGCCCAGTTCCTTGGCACAATCTATATTAACACTGCCGAAACGTGCTGCTAACCCTCACAACAACCTATAAACCCGCCACCGACCTGGGCTATTTGCTCCATAAAAACCCGGACAATGTGCATACCTTCTCGTTGTCATTTGGCAAGGCGCATATGTTTTATCCAGAAACACCAACGCGTAAGATGGTTTCGCTCTAGCAAACCGTCATTGAACATTGAATCTACGATGCATAGTCTGTTACACTGAAAATCACCCGTGCAATCACGCTTTCACTGAGGCTTTAACAATGATTCGAGAAACTTCTGCCATGACAGTGCAGCAGAACTTAAACGAGCTGCTTGACGAAGTTCAATACCAGCATGAGCAAATTATTATTACCCATGCTGGCAAGCCCGTTGCAGCATTGGTTGATATGATGCTGTTTGAGAAATTTCGCCAAAATGAGCAAGCCTTTCAATCCATGAGTAATGAAATTGCCCAAGCCTTTGCCGATAGTAGTGAAGATGACATTAACGCGCTGTTAAGTGAGGCTAAACGCGCATAATGTTGCGTGTTGTTTTAGACAGCAACGTCATTTTATCTGGGCTAATGTCACCTAAAGGCACAACGGGGCAAATTGTTCAGGCCTGGAAAGACAATCGCTTTACGCTGCTGATTTGTGAAGCACAATTGGAAGAAATCAAACGGGTTTTAGCATACCCAAAAATTCAAAAACGTTTGAATTGGTCAGCCGAAAAAATAAACCTCTTCGTTAAACTGCTGGCTTATCGCGCTGAATATGTAGATATTAGCAGCGTTAAAGCCTATGTACCACAAGACGCGGATGATGAAATGCTGTTAGCAACATTGATGGCTGCAAAAGCAGATTATTTAGTCAGTGGCGATAGCGATTTATTGGCCTTACGCGAAAGCTTTGCCATTATCACTCCTGCCCAATTCCTAGCGGCGTGGGATGGGCTTGCGAATCCGTAAAGCGATACTATGTTGGGTAGGATGGTTTGTTGTGCGGGTTATCAAATGTAAAACTGTCAGCATTGCCAGGAAATGCTGTTAAATCTCCCCTCAATCACAGTGACCCGGGTCGAGGAACAAAACGGCAACGATTACCCTATCTATGCCGTACCCAACACTGAGCCGCAATTCTGCCTGGAGTGCTTGGGCACGGCGTTTTATGGTCATGGCACGAAGACGCACCTGTACATGGATACGCCCATCCATGGTCGCCGCGTAGGTGTCTTGCTAGAGCGCAAACGCTATAAGTGCCGGGGCTGTAGTAAAACATTTTCCCAAGATTGCAGCGACATCAATGATAACCACCGTGCCACCAATCGGCTAGTGGAATATGTTGAGAACAATGCCCTGGACAGGACATTCACCAGTGTTGCCGATGAGATCGGGGTCACGGAAGGCACGGTCAGGAAGATTGTCGGCAGTTACATTGAAAAGCTGGAGGAAAAATATCAATTTGAATCGCCAGAAATATTGGGGATAGATGAAGTCCATCTTAACCGCAAAATGCGCCTGGTATTCACCAATATTGGCGAAAACACGATTTTAGACCTGATTAGCAGCCGTAAGAAACAAACGGTTATCAATGCCTTGTACCGTTTCAAGTCGTTGAAGAAAATCAAGTACGTCACGATGGATATGTGGCGGCCTTACCGCGATGCTGTTAGTGCTGTGCTTCCCCTTGCAGTGATCGTTATCGACAAGTTCCATGTCGTAAAAATGGCGAATGAAGCCGTGGAGAAGGGTCGTAAAGACCTGCGCGGCCAAATGACCAAAGATGAGGTCAAGCAGCTTAAAAAAGACCGCTTCTTGATGCTGAGGCGACGGCGTGACCTAGATGCAAGCCAAGAGTTCCTGTTGTCAAGCTGGACGGAAAACTATCCATTGCTTCACGATCTTTATCACGCCAAGGAACGCTTCTATGGCATTTGGGATAGCAATCTGACCAGGAAGCAAGCTGAAACCACCTACCTGGACTGGAAAGATTCAATCCCTACCAGTATCCGTGGCTATTTTGCCGATCTGGAGAAAGCAATAGAAAACTGGCATACGGAAGTATTCAACTACTTCGACCATAAACTCACTAACGACTACACAGAGTCAGCCAACAACCATATCAAATCGATTGCCCGACAAGGCCGTGGTTACAGTTTTGAGGTGTTAAGAGCAAAAGTCCTGTTCACCAATGCCAAACATAAAATCAAGAAAAAATCCTTTAAATCGGGAATCCAGGAAGATGTTTTGGGCTATGGCTAGCCAAAAATGGGTGATGATTTTTTAAACTATGGGGTGATAATTCCACACGGTGATAAAAAATGAGATTTTTAGAAATTCCACACGGTTTTACGAATACCCTAAAAACCTTAGGGATAAACACGATTATTCCTTACACATAGGCAAGGATTTTTGGCATCGGCTTACGGGCGATGAGAGTTTTTACTCAGAATTATCAAAAGCTATCGCTGAAGTTGCAATGAAAGCAAAAGGGGTGGAATTGATTGAGGAAGTGGTAAGTATTCTTGCCCAAAAGGATGAGATTAAGAAATTAGCAGGAAGTAATAATTAATCTCGATATAGCTTGCAGAACCGAAGGTTTCAGTGCCTCATACTTCGATCCGTTACGCCTCCAAGTCTAACATTTGACAAACAAGTTAATAATCACTCCTCAATACCCAGCTCTTTTACCTTGCGGGTCAAGGTATTCCGTCCGTAACCCAGTAACAAAGCGGCTTCGTGCCGCCGTCCACGGGTGAAGTCCAAGGCAGCTTTGATTAGTATGCTTTCCACGATAGGGATGGTTTGTTTGGCTACATCGCTGTGGCTAGCTGCGCCGGATTGGGCGCGTTTGATGAGTTGATGGTCAATCCAGTTTCTCAGTGATGTTTCCCAATCGGTTACAGTGCCTTCTGTAGCCATCGTTGTATTAAGCAATTCAGGTGGCAGGTCATCCAGTTGTATTTCCCGACCGGATGCCATGACGGTAAGCCAGCGACAACTGTTCTCCAACTGCCTGACGTTGCCAGGCCATTCTAAGCCACTCAAAAAACTTTCCGCATCCTGGGTCAGCAGTTTGACTTCGGTGTTAAGTTCTTGCGCCGCTTGGGTTAAGAAGTGGCGCAGCAATAGGGGAATGTCTTGTTTCCGTTCCCGCAGTGCGGGAATATGGATGCGGATAACGTTCAATCTATGAAACAAATCTTCCCGAAAACGGCTTTGCTCAACCAGCACTTCAAGATTCTGATGGGTTGCAGCAATAATACGCACATCCACTTTTATCGCTGAATGACCACCGACCGAATAAAACTCCCCATCGGAAAGTACCCTCAGCAATCGCGTTTGCAGTTCTGCGGGCATATCGCCGATTTCGTCGAGAAAGAGAGTGCCGCCGTTAGCTTGTTCAAATCGACCGGAACGACGCGCTTGTGCGCCGGTGAAAGAGCCTTTCTCGTGACCAAACAACTCCGATTCCATCAGGTCTTTTGGAATGGCTGCCATATTCAAGGCAATAAAAGGTTTTTTGGCTCTGGGGCTGTGCCGGTGTAAGGCTTTGGCAACTAATTCCTTGCCCGTTCCTGATTCACCATTGATAAGCACGGTGATGTGGGATCTTGCCAATCGTCCGATGGCGCGAAACACTTCTTGCATAGCGGGTGCTGCACCAATAATTTCTGGCGTTGCAGCAAGCGCAGCGGGTTCTTTTTGCTCATCCACCTTATTCCGCCGCCCATGTTGGACAGCGCGATGGGCAAGATCAACGACCTCCTTAATATCGAAGGGTTTGGGCAGGTATTCAAAAGCCCCGCCATGAAAGGCTGAAACCGCACTTTCAAGATCTGAGTGTGCGGTCATAACAATGACCGGCAAATCAGGGTGGCTAATCTGAATTTTGTCCAACAACTGTAAACCATCCATGCCCGGCATTCGTATGTCTGTAATCAAGGCATCTGGCGTGTCTGTATCCAAAGCATCCAATAGATCCCTAGCAGCAGAAAAATTCCGAGTACTGATGTCCGCCTTTTGCAGGGCTTTTTCAACCACCCAGCGGATAGACTTGTCGTCATCAACAATCCAGACAGTTTCAGGCTTGCTCATTGCCAATTCTCCTTGTGCTTAAATGGGTAAAATAATCGAAAAAACCGTACTGCCAGGTTCGCTGTGGCATTCGATCAGACCGTTATGTTGATTAATCAATGATTGTGCGATAGATAAGCCCAAACCCGTGCCATCTGCACGTCCGGTAATCATCGGGTAAAAAATACGTTCCATGAGGTCAGGATCAATACCAGAGCCATTGTCGATAATGTCTATTTTTACTGCCAGTTTATGATGCTGCCGACCGATGATCTGGTTTCTCTGAATGCGGGACTTAAGAATGATTTTGCCCTTGCCATCGAGTGCTTGCACCGCATTTTTAGCGATATTCAACACGGCTTGTATCAACAAATTCCGGTCTGCACGAATGTCAGGAATACTGGGATCATAATCGCAAATAATGCTGAGTCCACCCGAAGATTCCGCTTCCACGAGCTGCCTGACCCGTTCCAGCACTTCGTGAACATTAATTACCTTAAAGTCAGGCGGCTTATTCGGACCCAGTAATTTGTCCATCAAGCCTTGCAGACGATCAGATTCTGCAATGATGATCTGGGTATATTCTTTAAGGTCGGGATCTTCCAGTTCCATATTTAGCAACTGCGCTGCGCCGCGCAGCCCACCCAAGGGATTTTTTATCTCATGTGCGAGACCTCTCACCAATAATCTCGCGGTATTTTGTTGGCTAAGTAGCTGTTCTTCCTTAGAAATACGTAAATGATTATCCATCCGTTGCAATTCAACCAGAATCTCGTTAACTCGGTCATCGACTAACAAGGGCGTAGCACACAGATTGACGGTAAAGCTTTGCCCCATACGATCTAGTATTAGCTCATGATCGACCAAAGGTTCAGCCATCGTCAGGCATTGTTGTAAATTGATTAGCAATGCTGGATCAGAGAATTTGAATAACTCCGTTGCGCTAACACCAACCAAATGCCGAGCACTATCCGCAAGTAGAATTTCCCCTGCTGTATTTATGTAAACAAGGGTTAAGTCACTATTGAATAATAGGGTAGCGGTATTGAGGTGATCCAGTATGCGTTTAAACATGATTTTTGGGCCGGCGTTTTGTTCGGAATAATCACTTCTAAAAAATAAGCAATTAACAGACCATATTTTAAAAAAGTTAGTTAGTTTGCCTAATTATGCAAAACACCTTCTGCTAACGGCTTGATATAAGCTTGCAAGCTATGAAATAGAACACTTAGACATTGACCAACTAAGCAAAAAATCAAAAGCTGGAAATTGATTGTCGCACCATTATAGTGCGATTGACTGGTCGGGGCGTGTAAATTACCTGAGGACTTGTCGATTAATTAAATCGACATGTCGGCAAAGTGGGTTTGAGCTGAATATTGAGGGTTTTAACTACGTGATATCCGATCAGATATTATCAGCCATTTGTGCAGATAAGTGCTTTAATTCCTGCTCCATTGAGGTATCCGGCATCTCCATACCAACACGTTTATACCAATAACGTGCGTTGGATAAATCGCCTTCGATTCGGTGCAAATAACCGTGAATTTGGCAAGATAAGGGGTCGGAATAATCCTGTATTAATTGATGTGCAGCATCCCATTCGTCATTTTCGATGAATTGTAATGCTTGCTGATGAATAGCTTTCATGATGTTGTTAGACATAAAAAAACCTCGTAAGCCAATGACTTACGAGGTTTATGAGCTTCTCTACCAGCTACTTTTACAAGCTGTAATACAAATCGTATTCAACGGGATGTGTACTCATGCGTAGACGGGTGACTTCGGCCATTTTCAGGTCGATGTAGCCGTCAATCGCATCATCGGTGAACACGCCGCCACGGGTCAAGAAGTCACGGTCTTTGTCCAGCGCATCCAAGGCTTGGTCGAAGGCGTGGCAGACTTGTGGGATCAGTTTTTCTTCTTCGGGTGGCAAGTCATACAAATCCTTGTCCATCGCTTCACCTGGATGAATTTTGTTTTGAATGCCGTCCAAACCTGCCATCATCATCGCCGCAAACGCTAAGTAAGGGTTGGCAGTTGAATCAGGGAAGCGTACTTCAATACGACGACCTTTTGGGTTGTTAACGAAAGGAATACGGATAGAAGCGGAACGGTTACGTGCTGAGTAAGCCAGCATCACAGGTGCTTCAAAGCCAGGAACCAGACGTTTGTAGCTGTTGGTTGAGGCGTTGGTAAAGGCGTTAAGTGCTTTGGCATGTTTAATGATACCGCCAATGTAGTACAACGCCGTTTCAGACAAGCCACCGTACAAGTCGCCGGAAAACAAGTTAACGCCGCCTTTAGCGAGTGATTGATGTACGTGCATACCGCTACCGTTATCGCCAACCAATGGTTTAGGCATGAAGGTTGCTGTCTTGCCATAAGCATGAGCAATGTTGGCTACTACGTATTTAAGCCCCAGCACTTCATCCGCTTTTTTTACCAAGGTGTTGAATTTTACGCCGATTTCGCATTGTCCAGCAGTTGCCACCTCATGGTGATGCACTTCAGTGACCATGCCCATTTCTTCCAATGTTGAACACATGGCAGAGCGCATGTCTTGTAAGGAATCGACTGGTGGCACAGGGAAATAGCCGCCTTTGATGCCAGGACGATGACCGATGTTACCATCAGGATAGACCTTTTCTGAGTTCCAGCCCGCTTCTTCGGAATCCACTTTGTAGAAAGAGCCGCTCATGTCGGTACCCCAACGCACATCGTCAAATATGAAGAATTCGTTTTCAGGGCCGAAGAATGCGGTATCAGCGATACCGGTTGATTTTAGATAGGCTTCTGCACGTTTTGCGATGGAGCGTGGATCGCGTTCGTAACCTTGCATATTTTTAGGTTCAATAATATCGCAACGCAAAATTAAGGTTTTGTCATCATAGAAAGGATCTAGCACGGCAGTTGATGCTTCAGGCATCAGGATCATGTCGGATTCGTTGATGTGCTTCCAACCTGCGATTGAAGAGCCGTCGAACATTTTGCCTTCTTCAAAAGTGCCTTCATCAATGCTGTGAGCTGGGAACGTGACGTGTTGTTCTTTGCCACGGGTATCGCAAAAGCGAAAATCGACGTATTTTACGTCGTTTTCTTTGATCATTTTCATTACGTTTGCTGCTGACATTTTTTATAGTCTCCTAAGATATTAGTTCTGTGATTTTAGCCAAACTGGGTAACGATACCATTTTTTTTATTGGGTTTGCCACTAAAAAAAGCGGTTGTTGAAAAACGACAGCTACTGTAGGGAAATTGATCCGCCATATAACTAAAATGGTGCATATTTGTTTAAAACGCACAACATTAGAGCAGTATTATTAAGGGCTTGTTGCACAAACCCAATAAATTCGCATTTTTACAACTGGCATAATATTTGCTTAGTTATGTATGCGACAATCACACAAACAATTTCTTAGAAGAGTATTAGAGAGGAGTTACCATGAATAACAAACAGAATCACCGTCCCCACCTCAAACCCTTAATCGCCGCAATCGCTGCGCTCTGTGCCATTGGTACAGTACACGCTAAAAGCCTGACCGAAGCCAGCACCTTGCTGGAAACCGTCGGTGACCCCAACGAAAGCAGCTTCATGAAAAGCAACCAGCTCA